>NZ_CAXTGZ010000144.1:0-12436 GCF_964243625.1 uncultured Caballeronia sp. | reverse complement strand
CTCCACCAGCGCCGCACGCCTGACCATCATGCAGCCGCCCGCCGCGCCCGCCGTGCGGCTTTGCACGTCGTTGACCCATGAGAACGGATACAGCTTCGCGAAGAAAAATACGAACGCCGGGATCAACGCTTTTTCCCACGTCGAATCGCAGCGCAGACGCACCATCAGCGAGACAAGATCGCGATCCTCCAGAATCGCCCGTGCGACGAGCTGCGACGCGGCATTGGCGGGATGCTGGATATCGGCATCGGTCAGCAACAGGTAATCGGCCGGCAAGCCGAGCTTGTCGATCGCCCCGATTCCCTGCGACTGTGCCCACACCTTGCCCGACCAGCCCGCCGGCAAAGGTGCGGCCGTCAGCACCGTCAGGCGGTCTTCAAGCCCCAGGTCGCGGGCGGCGGCTTGCGCGGCGTCGGCGGTGCCGTCGGTGCTGTGGTCATCGACAACGATCAGATGAAACGATCCTGCGTAATCCTGCGCGAGCAAAGACGCGACCGCTCGGCCGATGACATCGACTTCGTTGCGCGCCGGCACGACCGCGACCACCGCGGGCCAGGCGCCGCGCCGTGCAATTTCGGCCTGTCCGACCGCGTGAACGGTGCTTTCGCTGAGTCGCTCGACAGCTTGCGCACGCCAGAACCCGCCGCGGGCAAACAGCAGGACAATCCAGATGAGAAGGGACAACCAGGCAATCAGGAGCATCGTCAGTTCGGTTCTACAGTTTCGTTGCTAGTTAAACAAACGCAATACCGCCGGGGTTTCGGCGGAACGCTTGGCGGAGCGCAACTTTACGCCCAAACGTTGGCGTAGGCAGGACGAAAGGCTCGCCGACAGGGCACGGCAGGAGGTGTCGCCAGATTGCCGAGGCCCAGTGTCGAGCATGTATCGTGGCAGCGCTTCGTGTCGATATGCCATTCGGCCGACGTAGCAATTCGAGGCACGCACGTCGGTTATATCCGCCAACGAAGCGAACCGCGTGCTGTCCGACGTGGCCAAGAGTGTCAATTTTGTTGGCTAAGCGCAACGACCAACAACCGATAAACCAGACGTCGAAAGTCAAAAGTGCGAATGAAATTCGGCCACTTACGTGCGCGGATACGCGGCTAGCCGTAATAGTCAGGTCGGAACGGACACCGCTGCAACGCCCTCGCACCGCACCATACGGCCCTTTCACGCTGAATTTGCCGCGATCGAAGCGTGATTGAGCGGCATTCGCGCGCTGGCAGCATTCGCCCTGTCCATGAAGACATGCCGAGCACGAGCTTACGGCATCGCCGCCCGGGAAATAATTCGACCCTGCTACATGAAGTGGAACGACCCCGTAACAAGCATCCAAAAAGCGAACGCGTTAGAATACGCGGTCAAGTTCGGCCTTAAAGTTGAAACGAATGATCTGTTTTCAGGCATTTGTTTCGTGAAGCTTTTCGGCGAAGCTTTAATTTTGCTTACAATAAATTGACCGGATTTGATCGAAGCTTATAGCCGGTTCCATTCGAAACCCGCGTCAGTCGGAGTTCGCCCGAATATGCGTATTATCCTTGCTCAACCTCGCGGCTTTTGTGCGGGCGTGGTCCGCGCGATCGAGATTGTCGATCGTGCTCTGGAACGACATGGCGCGCCCGTCTATGTGCGCCATGAGATCGTTCACAATCGGCATGTTGTCGACAATCTGCGAAGCAAGGGCGCGCGTTTCGTCGAGGAACTCGACGAAGTCCCGCACGGCGCCGTCGCCATTTTCAGCGCACACGGCGTCGCGCAAACGGTAGAAGCTGACGCGCTGGCGCGCGGACTGGATGTACTCGATGCAACCTGCCCGCTCGTCACCAAGGTTCACGTGCAAGGGCGGCAATACGTCGCGCAGGGCCGCACGTTGATCCTGATCGGCCACGCCGGGCATCCGGAAGTTGAAGGCACGATCGGCCAGATTCCCGGCACCGTGGTACTGGTGCAGAGCGAGGCCGAAGTTGCAACACTGTCGCTGCCGCTGGACGAACCCGTTGCGTATGTCACGCAAACCACCTTGTCCGTGGACGATACGCGCGGCATTATCGACGCACTGCACCGGCGTTTTAGCGATATTGTCGGGCCGGATACGCGTGATATCTGCTATGCCACGCAAAACCGTCAGGCCGCGGTCCGCGAGCTCAGCACGCAAGTGGACGTGCTGCTCGTGGTTGGCGCGACAAACAGTTCGAACTCGAACCGCCTGTGCGAGATCGGCGCCGAAACCGGCGTGCCGAGCTACCTGGTGGCGGACGGTTCGGAAGTGAAGCCTGAATGGTTTGTGGGTGCGCAGGCTGTGGGCATCACGGCTGGCGCGTCGGCGCCGGAAGAAATGGTTAAACACGTAATTGATGCACTGCGCGCGCTGGGCCCTGTCGAAGTGACGACAATGTCCGGCCGCGAAGAAAAAGTTGAATTCAAACTCCCCGCGAAGCTGACAAAACCGCTTGCCGCGGCAACGGCTTCCGCCGGCGCCCTTCGCGAAGATTAAGGAGCACACGCAATTGTCTATTCCGATGCTGCAAAAAGTCCGGGTTGGCGCATACATCGCGCGCCAGCATTTCATGCGCAACAAGCGTTATCCGCTCGCGTTGATGCTCGAGCCGCTGTTTCGCTGCAACCTGGCGTGTAATGGCTGCGGCAAGATCGACTATCCGGATCCCATCCTGAACCAGCGCATTTCCATGGCGGACTGCCTTGCGGCCGTCGACGAATGCGGTGCGCCGGTTGTTTCCATTGCTGGCGGCGAACCGCTGCTGCACAAGGAAATGCCGCAGATCGTGAAGGGCATCATCGCGCGCAAGAAGTTCGTGTACCTGTGCACGAACGCGTTGCTGATGGAAAAGAAAATGGACGACTACGAGCCGAATCCGTATTTCGTCTGGTCGGTTCACCTCGACGGCGACAAACAGGCGCATGACCATTCGGTCTCGCAAGACGGCGTGTATGAAAAAGCCGTTGCGGCCATCAAGGAAGCGAAGCGCCGTGGTTTTCGCGTAAACATCAACTGCACGTTGTTCAACGACGCCGATCCGGAACGCGTGGCGAATTTCTTCGATACGCTCGGACCGATGGGCGTGGACGGCATCACGGTGTCGCCGGGTTACGCGTACGAACGCGCACCGGATCAGCAGCACTTCCTGAATCGCGAAAAAACGAAGACGCTTTTCCGCGATATCTTCAAGCGCGGCGATAACGGCAAACGCTGGTCGTTCAGCCAGTCGAGCATGTTCCTCGACTTCCTGGCCGGCAATCAGACGTACGAATGCACGCCCTGGGGCAACCCGGCGCGCACCGTGTTCGGCTGGCAGCGTCCGTGCTATCTGCTCGGCGAAGGTTATGTAAAGACCTTCAAGGAACTGATGGAAACGACCGAGTGGGACAAGTACGGCACGGGCAAGTACGAGAAATGCGCTGACTGCATGGTGCATTGCGGCTTTGAAGCGACTGCCGTGATGGACACGGTTGCGCATCCGCTGAAGGCGGCGCGCGTCGCGTTGCGCGGTCCGCGTACCGAAGGCGCATACGCGAAAGACCTGCCGGTCGACAATCAGCGCCCGGCGGAATTCGTGTTCTCGAAGCATGTCGAGATCAAGCTGGAAGAAATCGGCCGCGCCAAGACTAACAAGGGCGGCAAGCAGACAACGACGGCTGCGGCCTGAGTTTTCAAGCGCGCTTGATTCCTGCGGCAGATCGCAGGGAAGCGAACGGGTGGAAGACGTTGCGTTGAGCGGCGTTTTTCCACCCGTTCTTGTTTTCAAGACGCGCTTCCGGCAAGCCCGTGTAGCATCGCTTGTTTTCAGGCAAACCAAGCAGGACGCTATGGCCGACTTCAACGTAATGATCAACCTCGGCAAGGCCGACCTCGACGACTATCTGCTGCTCGCGAAGACACTGCGCAAATCAGGTTTCAGCGAGACGAAGGCGGCGCAAGTGGCGGCGGATTATCGGCTGCTGCCGGCTTCGTTCCGGTATTCCAGCGCGACCGAAGACATGATCGCAGTGAGGGAGAAGGCGATGAAGTCGGCGAAGAACGTTTCCTCGGCCGCGATGGTGCTTGTGTCAGAGTGCTGATAGCAACAGCCGGAACTTGCTGCGCATAAAGTTTCGCGGGGGGAGTCACTTTGCGTTCCAGTCATCTTCTCCGACAGCGCTCATCGGGGTTTCGTAACGCAATAGCGATCCACGCAACTGGTTGAGCGGGTCTTTACCAATGTCTTCGAGACACGCGCTTTTTTTAAATACAATGGCATCGGGCGCAGCGACTGGTTCAGCTTTCGTTCCTGCTGCAGATTTCAATGGCGTTGACATATCGGTGTGGCCTCGCATTCACGTTCCGTCACGTCGAACCAATATCGGTCCTCATAAAAAACGCAGCCCGCGAAAGCAGGCTGCGTTTTTCTAATCCACTTCGATCGACCTTATTCCGCCGTGCGCGCGTTGTGCGTGGTCAGGAACTTGATCAAGCCATCCACGCCGCCCTTTTGCAACTGGCCGGCAAACTGCGTCTGATACACCTGGATCAGCCACGCGCCCATCATGTCGATGTCGTAGATCTTCCAGCCATCGGGCGTCTTTTCCAGCCGATACCGTACCGGATTATCTCCACCCGTCGAATACACATGCGATTGAACAACAGCGTCTTTGGCGCCGGCGTCGAGCGTGGGGGCATCGAACTTGAACTTGACGTCTTCATCGCGCAGTTGCGAAAGCGACGACGTGTACGTGCGTACCAGCAGCGTCTGGAATTGTTCATAAAGCTGCTTCTGCTGTTCAGGCGTCGCCGTGGTCCACGCCTTGCCGACGGCAATCCGCGTGGTGCGCTGGAAGTCGGTGGCGGGCACGAAACGCGTCTGGACCAGTTGCGTGATCTTGGCCATATCGCCGCCGCGAGCTTGCGGGTCAGCCTTCATCGCGTTGACTGTCCCTTCCACGGCGCTTTTCACCACCGCGTCAGGACTTGTTTGCGCGAACGACGCGCTGGAGAAAAGCGCCGCCGAAAAAGCCAGGGCGACAAGGGCAAAACGAGCGGGCAAATAACGTTTCATACGACCGATAGTTCGAGATTGGAGGGCAATGTCCGGCCGAAAGCAAACGTCACCTGCGTGGCGATCGTTGCATCAGCCTGGACTCGATTCATCGTCAGTATATCGACCGGCGTCCCGGGTGACAGTTCATGGAAGTTTCGAGCCCGCTTCCTGGCGGCGCATCGGCATGGCGTCGATAGTCGATGTCAACTCGCTAGCCGAAATCGGCTTCGGCGAATCGATCTTCACGCCGCCGTCCTTGCCGACCAGCAACGCACGAAAGCTGTGCTGCTTTACGCCGAACCGCTGTCGAAGCGCGTTTGCATTTTCGCTCGCGCCTTTGACCGAGTCGCCGATCACCTCGATCAGCGCCAGATCGCGCTCCTTGAATCCCGAGCCCGTTTTCTCGATGGCCGCGCGCTGGGCGGCAAGCTGCGCCGATTGCGGATCGGCGGCGAAAATCACGAGCAGACGATCGTGCCACGTGTGTTGATCGATGGAAACAGAGCTTGCGGCGAACCCGAGCTGGCTCGCCACGGCCGCGGCGAAAACGGGTGCTAGCAGGGAAAGATTCATGGCAGCGCCTCCTTGTGCTTCATATTACGGCTCACGAGGAAACTGTGCTGAAGGCCAAGCCACGTCGCCGCGCTAAGTCCCCGACGGCAACTGAGAACGCAATTCCTTGCGCATGACTTTGCCGGTTGGCGTCATCGGCAAGGCATCGACGAAACGAATCTCGCGCGGATATTCATGCGCCGCGAGCCGCGTCCTCACATGTTGCTGAAGTTCGCGCACGAGGGTTTCGTCAGCGATAAAACCTCCGTTCAGCACAATGAACGCCATCACGATTTCCGTGCGCGCGGCGTCCGGCGCGCCGATGACCGCCGCCATGCTCACCGCCGGATGCCGCAACAGACAATCTTCGATAGGCGCCGGCCCGATCCGATATCCCGCGCTCGTGATCACGTCGTCATTGCGCCCGACGAAGCGGATAAAACCATCGGCATCGCAAAGACCGAGATCGCCGGTCAACAGGAACGGGCCGCGGAATTTATCGCGTGTGGCCGGCTCGTTGTTCCAGTAGCGCAGGAACATGACCGGATCAGGCGATTTGATCGCGATATTGCCAGGCGTGCCGGGCGCGAGTTCCGTGCCGTTATCGTCGACGATTGTCACGCGATGTCCGGGCGCACTGCGTCCGATAGCGCCCGGCCGTGGCTCGAACAACGTCGAGCACGACGACACCACCACGTTGCATTCCGTCTGCCCGTAGAACTCGTTGATGGTCACGCCGAGCGCCGCCCGACCCCACGCGATCAGCTCCTCCCCAAGCGATTCGCCGCCACTCGCCACCGCGCGCAGGGAAAGCTTCCACTGCTCGGGACGAGCGACCGAGCGCATCATCTTGAGCGCGGTCGGCGGCAGGAACGTATGCGTGACGCCGTGGCGCGCCATCAGGTCGAAGGCGGCGGGGCCATCGAACTTTTCGAAACGCCGCGCCAAAACCGCAACGCCGTGATGCCACGCCGGCAGCAACACATCGAACAATCCGCCAATCCACGCCCAGTCCGCAGGCGTCCACATCAGTTTCGCGTTCGCCGGGAAAAGGCCTTGCGACATCTCGACGCCCGGCAAATGCCCGAGCAACACCCGATGCGCAAGCAATGCGCCCTTGGGTTTTCCCGTCGTGCCGGACGTGTAGATGATGGCGGCGGGGTCATCGGAGGATGTATCGACTGGCGTGAACGCTTCCGTTTCCGCCCGCAAGGTATCCCAGAACATATGAGCGTATTCCGGCGCACTTTCGTCGTGCTCGCCACCTGCGTAATACGCCGCCTTGAGCTCCGGCAGCGTATCGCGGATCTGCTCGAGTTTCTGGAAGCCCGCGTGATCGGTGATAAGCGCGGCGGCGCCGCTATCGGCGAGCCGATACTGGATTGCATCCACGCCGAAAAGCGCGAACAACGGCACCGCGATGCAACCCGCCTTGTAGATCGCCAGATGCGCGATAGCCGTCTCCGGCGATTGCGGCAGGAAGATCCCGACGCGATCGCCACGCTTCAACCCGGCGCGCATCAACGCATTGGCGAATTGATTGGACAGAGTCTTGAGTTCGTCGAAGGTGAAACGCGTTTGCTCGCCTTCACGCGTTTCGTAAATGAGCGCAAGACGGCCCGAGCCGTCGGCCCATTTATCGCAGACGTCCACGCCGATGTTGTATTGCGCGGGCACCTGCCACTCGAACGCCGCGTTCAGGGCGTCGTATGAATCGGCTGCGGGAAGCATCGTTTCTTCCTTGATTTTGAGTTTCACTCGTCGGCTTGTTGCAAGCCCGAAGGCGGCTGGTATCGCGAAAAACCGTTGAACGCAAGCGTACGCTCAGACGCCGCCAATGGCCACGAATGGCGCGCGTTGGGCACGCCGCCATCGACGCGAATCACCGACCCGCTGATGAAAGCCGACGCCTCCGACAATAAAAATACCGCCGCCGCAGCCAGTTCGGATTCCGTACCAAATCGCTGCAGTGGCACCTTGTGCTTGAGTTCGCGCAGCAACGCACGATACCGCTCGTCGTAGCTGTCCATTCCCGCCGATGCAATCCATCCCGGCGCCACCGCATTCACGCGAACGCCGGCGTAGCCCCATTCGCACGCAGCGGTTTCGGTGAAATTCCATACGCCCGCACGCGCCGCGCCGGAATGTCCCATGCCGGGCATGCCGCCCCAAATGTCCGCGAGCATGTTGACGATCGCGCCGCCGTGATCGCGCATGTGTTGCGTAAAGCATTCGCGCGACATCAGGAAGGTGCCGTGCAGGTTGTTGCGCACGACGGCGTCCCAGCCGTTCAGCGAAATCTTCTCGAGCGGCGCGGGAAACTGGCCGCCTGCGCAATTGAAAAGGCCGTCGAGCTGCTTGAACTCGGCAAGCACGGCCGCGACGACTTGCTTGACGCTGGTTTCGTCGCGGATGTCGCAGGGGTGGCAGCCAACGCGTCCCGGGCTTTCCGGATAGTCCGCCGCGAGCTCGTCGCGAACGGCTTCGAGTTTTGCGAGCGTTCGTCCAACCAGCACCACCGATGCACCCAGCGATACCAGTTCATGCGCCGTACATCGGCCGAGTCCGCTGCCGCCGCCGGTGACCATGACGACCTTGTTGGCGAAGAGGCCGGGGCGGAAGACGGAGCGGTATCGATGCGTGGATTCCATGTCGGGTTCGCCGGAAGAAGTGAGGTTGAGTAAAACTCAAATCCTGAGCGCGCGTCAAGTTGGTAGATACCTTTAATATCGACATTCAAGGTCTGTAAGAATTTGAGCTAGACTCAAGATACATCCAGATCTTGCATCGATATGACCCAGCATAAAGCCCTCCCCGCCCGGCGCGCGCCATCGAGCGTCAAGTCCGAGCAACGCATCAAGGACATCCTCGCGGTCGCGCGGGAAGTGTTCTCGGAGCGCGGGTATTCATCGGCCACGACGATCGAAATGGCGCGGCGGCTGGGGGTATCGGAGGCGACGGTCTTCACGTATTTCGCGGGCAAACGCGATCTGTGCGTGCGCGTGATCTGCGACTGGTACGACGAGATCATCGCGGAGATAGAAGCCACGTTGCCGCATGTCACGGGCACGCGCGCAAAGCTGTTCTTCCTGATCCGCACGCATTTGTACCGGCTGATGATCGACGGGCCGGGGCTTTGCGCGCTGATTCTCTCGGAGGGACGCGCGAAAGACGACACGTTCGGCAGTGAAATCCTGCAACTCCAGCGCCGTTACACTGCGCCGCTCATGCAGGTGCTGGCGGATGGCGTCGCTGCAGGCGATATTCGTGGCGACATGCCGCTCAGCCTGTTGCGATCGAGCATCTACGGTCCGATGGAACACGTCCTCTGGGACGCGATCAGCAAGAAGACGGTCGATATAGAAGAGACCTCGAACCGGCTGGCACAACTCTTATGGCAAGGCCTTCAGCCGCCGAATCCAGACGCGGCCGCGCTCGAACAATTGCAGCGCGATCTGGCCGCCGCCTTGCGGCTTTATGACCAGGCGTCTGCATCGAAAAAATGACGCCCTGCCGTCAGAGCCGGCAGATTTAACGCCCAATCCCTCGCTTTACTCGGAATCCCTCAGCCAGAGCCGCGCTTTTATCAGCGCGGGCCTTTGTGAGTCTGCCATTCGTTAAGTTCATTCTATTCAATTGAAAACCTTTGTTACTTGTGTAATGATATCGATTCGCATTTACACAATCGACAACTTAGGTTGCATCTATCGCTCAAGCGAGGTGCCGGCCGGTCGGCGCTTGTCTGCTCCAAACCCGTCATAACCGCGTCGCGCGTAATCGCGCCCCCCCATTTTCGGCTTGCGTCATGCGCGGCCATTAACCATCCAGTATCGGGAACGCCCATGTTGAGGAAGACACCGCTTGCCGCCGCGATCATGAGTTTCGTGGCTGTACCCGTTGCCGCACCGCTTTACGCCTACGCGCAAACCGCGCCGATTGCTCAGGTTCAAACGCCGGCCCCGGCGCAGCCCGAAGCGGCCGCGCCCGCAGAAAACGCGACGTTGCCGCCGGTCCAGGTGAACGGGCAAGCGGATACGTCGAATGATTTCCAACCGGAAAAATCGAGCGTCGGCGCCAAGGTGCCCACCGCATTACGCGATATTCCTCAGGCCGCCGTGGTCGTCCCAAAGTCCGTGCTGCAATCCCAGGCCGCGACGTCTTTCTCCGATGCCCTTCGCAACGTGCCCGGCGTGACCATCGGCGCGGCGGAAGGCGGTCAGATCGGCAACAACATCAACTTGCGCGGGTTCTCGGCTCGTACGGATATTTATCTGGATGGGTTCCGCGATCGCGGCCAGTACTATCGGGACACGTTCGACCTCGAATCCATCGATGTGCTGTACGGCCCGTCATCGCTTTATTTCGGGCGCGGTTCCACAGGCGGCGTGATCAACCAGGTGAGCAAGCAGGCCGGACTCAAGGCGCACGCGTCCGTCTCCGCGATGGTCGGCACGGACGATCGCTACAGAGGCACTTTCGACATCAACCAGCCGCTTTCCAGCACGTCGGCCATCCGGCTGAACGCATTCGGCCAGGATCTGGGCTCGACGCGCGATGTGATGAAAAGCAAGGACTACGGCTTTGCCCCCACAGCGACTTTCGGTATTGGCACGCCGACGGAAATCACGTTGTCCGCGCTGATCCAGCACAACCGCGACCAGCCGGATTACGGCATTCCGCCGGTCAACGGCGCTCCGGCGCCGGTCAGCAAGAGCCAGTTCTACGGCTTCGAAGGCGACCGCACGATGCAGGATGTGCAGACGGTGTCGGCGCGTTTCAAACACCGTTTCAGCGATGACCTCACGCTGCGCAACCAGACGCAGTTCAGCCACTACAGCACCGAAGCCCGCGCAACAAATGCCGCGGCCGTGCTGACCGGGCCGCTGGGAACATCGCCGGCGCTGGCAAACGGCAACTTCACGTCGCTGCCGCTGTCTTCGCTTTTCGTCAGATTGCAGGGCAAGGACCGCAACATCAACGACCACTCGGTCTACAACACGACCGATATCGACTACAAGTTCAACACCGGCTTCCTCAAGCATGAGGTGATCGCGGGCGTCGACCTGAGCCACGAGACCTACAGCAACCAGTCATTCACCGCAACCACGCCGGGCTTGCCGTCGAACACCATCGCGATCGTGCCGCTGCTCAACCCGCAATACACCGAGCGTCCGGCCAACACGAAGGAAGTCGCGACCAACCTGGTGGAATCGAGCGCGAACGGAATCGGCGTTTATGCCAACGATACGGTGTCCATCGGCCAGTACTGGAAGGTCGTGGGCGGCGTGCGCTGGGACCGTTACGAGGCGTCGATCAAGAACACGATCAATGCGCCGTCGTATGGCACGCAGACCAACTTCTTTACGAGCGTACGCGCCGGGATCATTTTCCAGCCGACCGACTGGCAGTCGTACTACGTGTCGTACGGCACGTCGTTCAACCCGTCGCTCGAAGCGCTGACGCTCACCAACAACCAGCAGAACATTCCGCCGGAATCGAACCGATCGTATGAAATCGGCTCGAAATGGGATTTGCTCAACGGCGGTTTGTCGGTGACGCAGTCGCTTTTCAACATCGATAAAACCAATGCCCGCACGGCCCAGCCCGACGGCAGCTACACACTCGACGGCGACGTGCGCGTGCGCGGTTATCAACTTGGCGTGGCCGGCCACATCACGAACAAATGGCAGGTCTTCGGCGGCTACACGTACATGGACGGCGAGGTCGTAAAGGCGCTGGACAACACGAACGGCAAGACGCTCGCCAACACGCCGCGCAACATGATCACCATCTGGACGACTTACGACCTCACGCCGCAATGGACGTTTGGCGGCGGGCCGGTGTACACGTCGTCACGATATGCGGCCAGCACGAACTTCGTGCAGGTGCCGGCGTACACGCGCTGGGACGCGATGGCTGCGTATCACCAGAAGCGTTATGACATCCAGTTGAACGTGCAGAACCTGACCAACAAGCATTACTACGATGCGCTGATTCCGTCGGACGGCGGCCGCGCAGTGCCGGGTTACGGCCGCACGTTCCTGGCAACGCTAAACTACCGGTTCTATTGAACTTATTGGTCAGGCGCGGCGGCGCTGTATAAAAATCATGATTCTTTCCATACCCAACGTCCTCAGTCCCGAGGACGCCGCCGCGATGCGCCAGCGGCTCGATGCATCGGACGCCTGGGTGGACGGGCGCGCGACGGCCGGCTACCAGGGCGCGCCGGTCAAGCGCAACCAGCAGATCGCGCAGGAAGCGCCGGTTGCGTTCGAACTGGGCGACGCGATCATCGCGTCGCTCGAGCGGCATCCGCTGTTTATCAGCGCAGTGCTGCCGAACAAGGTGTATCCGCCGCTATTTAACCGGTACGAGGGCGGGATGCACTTCGGCAGTCATGTCGATGGCGCCATCCGGCTCGTGCCGGGGCATGGGACGCGAGTGCGCACGGATGTATCGATAACCGTGTTTCTCACGCCGCCCGACGAATACGACGGTGGGGAACTGGTTATCGAAGATACCTATGGCGTGCAGGAAGTGAAGTTGCCGGCGGGATATGCGATTGTTTATCCGGCGACGAGCTTGCATCAGGTCCGGCCGGTGACGCGGGGAATGCGGGTCGCGAGTTTCTTCTGGGCGCAAAGCCTGGTTCGCGACGACACCCGGCGCAGCCTGCTATTCGATATGGATACGGCGATTCAAAGGCTCAACGCCGAAAACGCCGACGACGCCGCCCGGCGCACGCTCGTGGGGTGTTATCACAACTTGTTGAGGCTTTGGAGCGAGACCTGATTGAGTCCGCGGCTCTACCAGGAAAGCTCCGCATCGCTGGAATTGGCAAATTCGCCAAC
>NZ_CAXTGZ010000143.1:10395-12442 GCF_964243625.1 uncultured Caballeronia sp. | reverse complement strand
AATAGTGGTCATGGAAGTCCTAAATCGCTAATACGTTTTTCTGACTGCGCGGCGAAGCGTAACCAAACGGGCTTACGCCGCGCGCCGGCACTCCGATCGTCCACCCAACGCGGCGAACACGAGCAAAGCGGCCACGGAGGCCGGAAAAGAGAGAGGTGGGATTTCACCGCCGATCACGGCATGCGCATTCCCTGGAATCCGGAACAGCGCACTTCGGGCCGCCAGACGTCGCGAAAAGCTGCCGCGTCATCGGGCAAAAATCTCGATTCGGGCGAGATGTTATCAGATCGTCGACGTATCGCCAACCCCGCAAAGCCGGTTCGCGGGGCGCAACTCCATGAAAATCCGAAGTTTTTCAGGCATTTATGCGAAAACTTACGCCGGATCACTGACGTCCGTCAGCAACGCAATGTCTTCAGGCTCGAGCGTGATGCGCGTGGCTTCGGCAAGATTTTCGAGCTGTTTGACCGAAGTCGCGCTGGCAATCGGCGCTGTCACGCTTGGACGTGCGATCAGCCATGCGAGCGCAATTGTAGCGGGCGCGACGCCGTGGCGGTCGGCGACCTTGACGAGCGCATCGATGATCCGCAAGCCGCGATCGTTCAGATAGCCCGAGACCTTGGAACCGCGCGCAGCGTTCTCCGTATCGGCTTTGGACCGGTATTTTCCGCTCAGGAAACCGCTCGCGAGGCTGTAGTACGTCACCACAGAGACCTTATGCGCCGCGGCGACCGGCTCCTGGTCGCCTTCGTAACCTGCGCGATCATAGAGGTTGTATTCCGGTTGCAGCACCTGATAACCCGGAACGCCCTCATTTTGAGAGATCTTCAGCGCCTCTTCCAGCCGTTCGCCCGTGTAGTTCGATGCCCCGATCACCCGCACCTTGCCGGCTGCAATCAGCTTCTGATAGGCGCCGAGCGTGTCGATGAGCGGCGTTTTATCGTCGTCGAGATGGGAGAAATAGACGTCGATGTAATCCGTCTTGAGCCGCTTGAGCGAGTCGTTCACGGCCGCTTCGATGTTCGCCGCCGACAGCCCCGGCCGCGTGCTCAGCATGCCGACCTTGGTGGCGAGCACGACCTTGTCGCGCTTGCCGCTCTCCTTCAGCCACTTGCCGATGATCGTCTCCGATTCACCGCCCTGGTGGCCTTCGACCCAGGACGAATAGACGTCGGCGGTATCGATGAAATTGAGGCCGTGGTCGACAAAAGCGTCGAGAAGGGAGAAGGAAGTGCGTTCGTCGGCGGTCCAGCCGAACACGTTGCCGCCAAAGACGAGCGGCGCGACCTTGAGGTCCGAGGTACCGATGGTGCGGTGTTGCATGGTGGCTCCTGACGTGTGCAATCAAGGGAATGCTGCGAAAAAGAATACCCGTGAATCTCCATGCCCGCAGGCGGTGTGCCATTGCAAACCCCTTACGGCAAGACTATCTCCAGCGTTCAAGGCATTCCTTCTACAAATGATTTTCGAATTCCTCAAGTTTTTGTGAGGGGCCGCTAACCCAAGTAGGCGGCCGGCTAACACGCTCGGAACCGCCAGGCAACAGGACGGCGTAGTAGCCAAAAACAGCCCTTTTAGCTCACATAGCTTTTTCAGGAGAAATCCAAATGATCGGTATTAACAGCAATATCAACTCGCTGGTCGCTCAGCAAAACCTGGGCAGCACGCAGAGCGCGCTGTCGTCGGCAATCACCCGCCTGTCGTCGGGCAAGCGCATCAACAGCGCCGCGGACGACGCAGCAGGACAAGCCATTGCGTCGCGCATGACGTCGCAGATCAACGGCCTGAACCAAGGTGTATCGAATGCGAACGACGGCGTTTCGATGACGCAAACGGCATCGAGCGGTCTGAGCCAGATCACGGACAACCTGCAACGTATTCGCCAACTGGCTGTGCAAGCTTCGAGCGGTTCGCTGTCGTCGACCGACCAGGCAGCGCTTCAGTCGGAAGTGACGCAGCGTATCAGTGAAATCAACCGTATTTCGTCGCAAACCACGTACAACGGCACGAACTTGCTGGACGGCTCGGCTGGCGTGAAGAGCTTCCA
>NZ_CAXTGZ010000143.1:0-10295 GCF_964243625.1 uncultured Caballeronia sp. | reverse complement strand
ATCGACATCAGCACGACGAACGGCGCATCGAGCGCTATTGAATCGATCGACAATGCGCTGAACACCGTCAACGCACTGCAATCGCAACTGGGCGCTGTCCAGAACCGTTTCAGCTCGGTAGCCACGACGCAGCAAGCACAATCGACGGACTTGTCGTCGGCTCAATCGCAAATCACCGACGCGGACTTCGCGCAGGAAACCGCGAACCTGAGCAAGGCGCAAGTGCTGCAGCAAGCAGGTATCTCGGTGCTGGCACAGGCCAACTCGCTGCCGCAACAAGTACTGAAGCTCCTCGGCTAAGCATTTTGGCCGACGCAGTAACCGGCGCGCACCGCTTACAATGCGCGCCGGGTGAAACACCCGCATCACAGCGGTAGTGGCAGCAAAAAGAAGCAAAAAAACCGCTGGGAGGCTTGCCTCCCAGTTCGCGTTTCCGGAATTTATCGAGCGTTTTCCGGCCCACGCACGAACGGAGCAATGCATGAGCACGATATCTACATCGTCAACCGGTTCAACCGTTGACCCGAACAGCGCGGTCCAGCAGGCCGCACAGTCGATCATCAGCGGCTCGACCGGCTCGACCATGGACGTGAACTCCCTGGTCACCGCGCTCGTCAATTCGAAAATCGCGGGCCAGACGGACACTCTCAATAGCAAGACCACCACGGACAACACGCAGGTCACGGCGCTCGGCACGCTGAAATCGGTGATGTCCCTGCTGCAGACGTCTCTTTCGGCACTCTCGGACGGCACGACGCTCTCTGCCTTCACGGCGACCGGCGACGGCAAGGGCATCACTGCGAAGGGCACCTCCGGCGCGGTGGCGGGCTCCTATTCCGTGCAGGTCTCGAATATCGCGACATCGCAGTCGATTACCTCGGGCGCATTCAAGTCGACCGATACGCTCGGCACCGGGACCATGACCATCTCGGTCGGCGGCAAGAACATGTCGATCCCGGTCACGTCGGACAACAACACGCTGTCGGGCATTGCATCGGCCATCAATTCGGCGTCCGGCAATCCGGGCGTGACGGCGGCCATCGTGAACGGCACGGACGGCGCGCATCTGGTGCTGCGTTCGTCGTCCACGGGTGTTTCGAACGGGATCAATGTCTCGATCTCGGGGACGGCATCGGGCGACGCGCTGAACAACCTCGCCGTGACCTCGGGCACAGCGTCCGCGCCCGCAAGCAGCTCGGAAACGGCCGGCAATTACACGGGCTCGGTGACCACGGTTGCATCGGGAAACTGGACGCAGAGCGTAGCCGGAGAAGACGCCAACTTCTCGATCGCGGGCACGCCCGGAACCAGCGCCAGCAACACGATCACCACGGCGCTCAGCGGCGTTTCGATGACGCTCGATTCCACATCGGTCGGCACCACGCAGACGCTGACCGTCGCGCCCGATACGACCGGACAGGCAACGGCCATCAACGCCTTCGTCACCGCGTACAACAACTACATGAGCACGGTCCAGTCGCTGACATCGTTCGACTCGACCCAGGCAGTCGGTTCGCAAGGGGGCGCGCTGCTCGGCGACTCCATGATGAACACGATCCGCAACACGCTCTCGAGCGCCATCAGCGGCGCGGTCGGCGCGGGCTCGTCCGCGGTCAATCTCGCGTCTATCGGCATCACGCTGCAGCCGGACGGCACGCTCAAGACCGATTCCGATGCGCTCACCGCCGCGCTCAGCAGCGATCCGCAAACCGTCGCGAAGTTGTTCAATTCGACTAACGGCGTTGCCGCGAACATGAACAACGACCTGACGTCGTTCCTTGCGACCGGCGGCATCATGGATACGCGCTCGACCGCGCTGACCGCCGACCTGAAAAGCCTGAGCGACCAGCAAACGGCACTCACGGCATACGCCGCGCAGTTGACGACTTCGTACAACGCGCAATTCACGGCGCTGAACACGCTGATGTCGCAATCGACAAGCAACGCCAGCTACCTCACGCAGTTATTCGGCGGCACGGACAGCGCGGGCGCACTCGCGACCAACAAGTAAGGGAGCAAAGCGATGAACCAGCAAGAACTGATCGCGCAGGCGTGGGCGCTGACGGAAGCCATCGAAAATGCAGCCGCCGATAACGACTGGCCCCGCGCCGCCGAACTCACGCAAACGCGTTCGCCGCTCCTGATGGGCTTGCAAGCCGACCAGCCCGCCGATGCCATGGTCATCATCCGCCGGATCCAGGCGAGCATTGCGACGATCATGAACGTGGCGACATCGGCGGAAACGGCGTTGATGAGGAATCACCGGCAAGCGATGAACCAGGCGAGCGCCGCCAGCCGGTATCAGCAGGCAGCACGACTCTGAAGCGGCAGTGAAGAGACAACGCAGGACAACAAGAGATGCGCGGTAAGTGCGACGCGCAATGTGATTGATGCCCGCTTCGGCGGGCTTTTTTTTGCGCGCGAACTGGCGGCATGCCGAGGCGCACGCCGCTACCTGCGATGACTTACCGTCCCAGCGTCAACCCGAGATAAAGCGCGTACAGGCCGCCGTTCACGAGCAGCGCCCAAAGCACGATCCCGCCTTTTCTCGCGTTGAACCGCAGCCATGCGGCGGCGGCAAGCGTGATGAAAACGCCGGTCAGCACTTCAACGCGCGGTTCCCAGGGCGTCAGCATGATGCCGATACCCGGCAGCAACGTGCCTTGAAACACCATTGCGCCGGTGATGTTCCCGAACGCGAGCGTGTCCTTCCCGCGCCGCGCCCAGATGATGCTGTTCACCTTTTCCGGCAGTTCGGTCGCGATCGGGATGATGATCAGCGAGAGCAGCAACGCCGAAATGCCCAGCACATGCGACACACCTTCAACGCCCGCGATAAACCCCTTCGCCCCGCCAACCAGCAGTGCAACGCCGATCAGCATCTGTAGCGCAATGGTCGCAAGCGTCGTCGGCAAGCCCACATGCGCGATCAGCAGGCGCTCGGGCGCCTCGGTGCCGTGCCCTTTCTCGACCAGACTGGCCGATGCGCGAAACGTCGTAATCACATACACCACATACACGCCGACCAGGCCGACGGCGAACAACGCGCGCACGGGCCACGCGTGATGCGGGACGAACATCGCGCCGGCTGCAATCATGAACGCGCAGAGGAAGAAGTTGAGATCGCGGGTAAAACCCGTGTGTTCAGGCGTGACCAGACCCTTCAGGCCGCGCGTCTTGATCACGGCAATGGCCATCAGGCAGGTGGAAAGCGTCGCGAGCATCAGCGGCGCGCCAAGAATGGCGCCGACGCCGATTTCCTCGTTGACCGAACGATTTGCCGAGGCGCCCAGCAACGCGATGATCGGCACGGTGGTTTCAGGCAATGCCGTGCCAATGGCCGCAAAGAGCGAACCTGTGACGCCTTCGGAGATACCGAGTTTTTCGCCGAGATGCTCGAGTGCATTGGTGAACAATTCCGATGCCGCCAGAATCACCACGAGCATGAGTGCGAGTTGCAGGAAGAGCATGGTCATGCCGCACCTCGCAATGAGGGGTACTGGCGACCGCTGCGCAAGGAGAGGCTTGTGACCGGAGTGGGGTATTTTTGTTTTGGAGACACGATGATTTCACGGTCGGACGTCAGCGAACCAGGGTGCTATCCCGCGCCGTCCGACCGTGAACGACAAGATGCACCCATGGTCTCGCCAAACCTGACCGGTCGAACGCGCCACGGCATCAGCCGAGTATGTTGACGCGTCCTCCTCCCATTGCGGGAGGAAGGCTACTCCCCAAAGACGGGCATGAGTTTAGCGTGGGGCTACGGATTAGGCAAGGCGACGCAGCCGGGCGGGATCGGTCCCATATCGATATCCCCAATCGGTCGTTGTAGCGGAAATAACGTTTCAGTAAGCTACGCCGACGCGGGTTTGTTGCGCAGGACCGTGCGCCGAAGCGCGCCGTACAATAAGTCGCAACGAGTCGCAACGCTGCCTGCATCGAAAAATGACGAAAATTAACCGACTAACCGACAACAGCATCAAAAACGGGAGATTCCATGCGCTTCAGAATGCTCGCAGCCGCAGTCCTGGCCGTAATACCGATGCTCGCGATAGCAAAACCGCTTACCGTGTGCACGGAGTCGAGTCCCGACGGCTTCGATGTCGTGCAGTTCAACTCACTCGTGACGACCAATGCATCGGCGGATGTGATCTTCAACACACTCGTCTCCTACGATGAAGTCGCGAAGAAGGTCACGCCCGCGCTCGCCGAGAAGTGGGATGTGAGCGCCGACGGCCTGACCTACACGTTTCACCTGCGCCCGAACGTGGCATTCCAGAGCACGGATTACTTCAAGCCATCGAGGAAACTGACGGCCGATGACGTCGTGTTCTCGTTTGATCGCATGCTTTCGGACAGCAACCCGTGGCACAAGGTGGCGGGCGCGAGCGGCTTCCCGCACGCGCAATCGATGGGTCTGGTGAAGCTGATCAAGTCGGTATCCAAGGTCGATGACAATACCGTGAAGTTCGTGCTGAACACGCCGAACGCGACCTTCGTGCCCATTCTGACGATGGGTTTTGCATCGATCTATTCGGCCGAATACGCCGATCAATTGCTCAAGGCCGGCAAGGAAACCGATCTGAACGCGAAACCCATCGGCACGGGTCCGTTCGTGTTGAAGAGTTATACCAAGGACGCCGTGATCCGCTACGACGTGAACCCGACCTACTGGGGCGCGAAGCCGAAGGTCGACCGGTTGATCTATGCAATCACGCCCGACGCCTCCGTGCGCGCGCAGAAAATCAAGGCGGGTGAATGCCAGATCGCGTTGTCGCCGAAGCCGCAGGATGTGATCGATGCGAAGAAAGGCGGCTCGATCAAGGTCGTCGAAACGCCGGCGTTCATGACGGCGTTCGTGGCGCTGAATACGCAGAAAAAGCCGCTCGACAACCCCAAGGTCCGCCAGGCGCTGAACGAGGCATTCGATCGCACGACGTACCTGAAAACGGTCTTCGAGAACACGGCGACGGCCGCCGTGAATCCGTTCCCGCCGAACACGTGGAGCTATGACAAGCAGGTGACGCCGTACGCGTATTCGGTCGATCGCGCGAAAAAACTCCTCGCCGATGCAGGCTATCCCAATGGCTTCGATACAACCATCTGGGTGCGTCCGAACGGCAGCGTGCTGAATCCGAACCCGAAGGCCGGCGCAGAATTGCTGCAGGCGGACTTGGCGAAGATCGGCGTGAAGGCGCAGGTCAAGGTGATCGAATGGGGTGAGCTGATCAAGGAAGCGAAGCAAGGCCAGCACGACATGTTGTTCATGGGGTGGGCCGGCGACAATGGCGATCCGGACAACTATCTCTCGCCGCTGTTCAGTTGCGCCGCCGTGCGTTCGGGCATCAACTTCGCGCGTTTTTGCGACCCGACGCTGGATCGTTTGATCGATGAAGGCAAGGCATCGGCGGATATCGGCAAGCGGACCAAGGCTTATACCGAAGCGCAGCAGATCATCCACGACCAGGCGCTGTGGATCCCGCTCGGCTATCCGACCGCGTCCGCGCTGACGCAAGCCAACGTGAGCGGGTATCGGGTCAGTCCGTTTGGACGGCAGAACTTTTCGACCGTATCCGTGCAGTAAGCGTTGTTGCTCTTTGAAAAACCGGGCGCCTTATAAAAAGCGCCCGGTTTTTTCATGCCGGCGCGAAACGGATTACGCCATCGTCTTCATTCGTACGACGCACCAGTTCACCTTTCAGCCAGAGCAAGTGCAAATGCGCCAGCGCTTCGCCGAGCGCAAAGGTCATCTGATGTACATCGAGCGGACGCTTGAACATGATCGGCACAATGTCCGCCGCGCTTTGCGGCTTCGCCGCGCACGCCTCGTGCACTTCTGCGAGGCGCGCCGCGTGATGATCGCGAAGCTGCCTGATACGCGTATGCATGCCGCGAAACGGCTTGCCGTGGGAAGGCAGGACAAGCGCATCGGCGGGTAACGCTTCGTATCGGCCGAGGGATTTCAGGAACAGCGCCACCGGATTGCTCTCCGGTTCGATAGCAAACACGGACACATTCGTCGAAATGCGCGGCAAGACCATGTCCCCGGAAATCAGCACGTTGGTCTCCGCGCAATAGAACGCGCAATGTTCGGGCGAATGACCGAAACCCGTTATTACTTCCCAGTCGCGCCCGCCAATCCTGACCATATCGCCGTTGCGCAGTCGGCGGAAATGCTGCGGTATGGATGGAACGAGCTTCGGGTAATACGTATCGCGTTTGCGTAACGCTTCGAGCGATGCCGGGTCCCTCATGCCATGTCGCGCGAAGTGCTGTGCGGCGCGCTCGCCGCCTGCATCCGATCCGTCGCCGCTGGACATGACGCGGCCCATCGCGTATTCGCCGTGCGACATCCAGAGTCTTACCGGACCCCAGCGCTTTTGCTCGCCCCCATTGCAGATCCAGTCGGCGAGGCCCAGATGATCCGGATGGCAATGCGTGACGATCACACGCAAAACCGGCAAGCCGTCGAGCAACGTACCGAAGACGCTTTCCCAACTGGCGCGGATGGTTTCGTCTGAAATACCGCAATCGATGACGGTCCAGCCCTTCACGCCATCGATTTCATCGCGCATGACCCAGACGTTGACGTGATCGAGCGCGAACGGCAGCGGCATGCGTACCCAAAAGACGCCGGGCGCGACTTCCATCGCCCGGCCGGGTTCGGGAAGCCGGTCGGCGAAAACGTAATCCAGTTGTTGTTCGAGCGGATTCATGCGGGTCGGTCTCCGGGTTGTCGATTCTTGCAATGCCGCCAAGTTGACGCTAACGTTAACTTGTATTTTACAGTGGTTGTCAAAAGCCGTTCAGCGCTTCACTACTTTCAAATGACCGACACGCGTTACACCATCACCGAACTGGCTCGTGAATTCGACATCACGCCCCGCGCGATCCGTTTCTATGAGAATCAGGGTTTGCTCACGCCGGCGCGCGAAGGCACGAACGGTGTGCGGCGCGTTTATTCGGCGCGCGACCGCACGCGCCTGAGGCTGACGCTGCGCGGCAAGCGGCTCGGGTTTACGCTGTCCGAAATCAGCCGGCTGCTGGATCTCTACGATTCACCCACGGGCACCGTCGCGCAGTTGCACGCGTTCCTGGACACGATCGCGGAACATCGCGCGGTGCTGGAGCGGCAACTGGAAGACCTGAACGCGACGCTGGCCGAGCTTGCCGCGTACGAAACGCAAGGCCGTGCGCTGCTTTCGGCGAGTGCTGAAAAGCGCGCACGCAAGATGGCTGCGGCTTCTCCGGCCACGGAGAAACGCGCGAAGGCGGTATGAACGGCCGTGGCGATACAATATCGCCCGGTTTGAATGCACAGGAAGTAACGCACCTCACGCGACACCACACGAAGTGCAGGGTCGATATGAATCACTTTCCCAGATTGCTGTCGTCGCAGATTGGCTTCGATGTCGCGCAAACGCTGCTCGAAGGGTTCGATCGTCACTATCGCGTTTTCAGCGATGCTGCGATCGCGGCGAAGCATTTATTCGAAGAAAGCGACTGGCATGCGCTGCAACGCCTGGCGCGCGAGCGCATCACGTCCTACGACGATCGCGTGGAAGAATGTGTGACGCGTCTGCAGGACCAATACGACGCAGAGAACATAGACGATGAAGTCTGGCAGCAGATCAAGCTGCATTACATCGGCTTGTTGACGACGCACCGGCAACCCGAATGCGCCGAGACGTTTTTCAACTCCGTGTGCTGCAAGATCCTGCACAGGTCGTATTTCAATAACGACTTTATCTTTGTGCGGCCGGCCATATCGACGGAGTATATCGAGAACGATGAACCCGCCGCCAAGCCGACGTATCGCGCGTATTACCCAAAGAAGGACGGGCTCGCTGCAACGCTCGCGCGCATTGTCACGAACTTCCAGCTCGAGCCTGCATTTGAAGACCTCGAACGCGATGTTCAATGCGTCATGCGAGCCATCACCGAGGCATTAGGCGAGTTCGAGGCGGCACCGAATTTCCAGATCCACATGTTGTCGTCCCTGTTCTTCCGCAACAAGGCGGCGTACATGATCGGGCGGATCATCAACGACGACCTGATCCTGCCGTTCGTCTTGCCCGTGCGTCACGCGCAACCAGGTCTGCTCGCGCTCGATACGGTCCTGTTGCAACGCGAACAAGTGCTGATCATCTTCAGCTTTTCGCATTCGTACTTTCTCGTGGATATGGAAGTGCCGTCGGCGTATGTGCAGTTCCTGCGCACCATCATGCCGGGCAAAGCAAAGGCGGAGATCTATACATCCGTGGGACTGCAGAAGCAGGGCAAGAATCTGTTCTATCGTGACTTGCTGCATCACCTCTCGCATTCCAGCGATAAATTCACCCTTGCGCCGGGCATCAAGGGCATGGTCATGCTGGTGTTCACGTTGCCATCGTTCCCCTATGTGTTCAAGCTGATCAAGGACAACTTCCCGCCGCCGAAGGAGACCACGCGCGAGAAAGTCGAGGACAAGTACCGGCTGGTGAAGCGCCATGACCGGCTGGGGCGCATGGCCGACACGCTCGAATATTCGAGCGTCGCGTTGCCGTTAGCCCGTCTGGACGATGCATTGCTCAAGGAACTCAGGAAAGAAATCCCGTCGATGATCGAATACGAAGGCGACAAGCTCGTGATCCGGCATTTGTATATTGAACGCCGCATGACGCCGCTGAACCTGTATTTGCAGAACGGCACGCCACACGAGATCGAGCATGGCATCAGGGAGTACGGCGACGCCATCAAGCAACTGATGCAGGCGAACATCTTTCCCGGCGACATGCTGTACAAGAACTTTGGCGTCACGCGGCACGGCCGCGTGGTGTTCTACGATTACGATGAAATCGAATACCTGACCGATTGCAACGTGCGCCATGTGCCGCAAGCGCGCACCGAAGAAGAGGAAATGTCGGGCGAGCCGTGGTACACCGTCGGGCCGCACGATATTTTTCCGGAAACGTATGGAACGTTCCTGCTCGGCGATCCGCGAGTGCGCGACGTCTTCATGAAACACCATGCCGATTTCTTCGATCCGGCTCTCTGGCAAAAGCATAAGGAACAGATCCTCAACGGCGAACTCGCCGAGTTCTTCCCCTACGAACGCAGCAACCGTTTCAGCGTTCGCTATCCCGAGCGTTTTCTGAACGGCGCACCTGCCGCATGCGCCGCCGCATGAAACCCGCGTGACCTACCAGCACTGAATGCCATGTCAAACATCGACAACACTGAAAATCCAGACAGCAACCCGCTCTCGCATTTGTTCAACAACAACCTGCAATGGGTCGAGCGCAAACTCTCCGAAGATGCCGAGTATTTCTCTCGCCTCGCGCATCAGCAAGCGCCCGAATACTTGTGGATCGGCTGCTCCGATTCGCGCGTACCGGCGAACCAGATCATCGGCTTGCCGCCGGGTGAAGTGTTCGTGCACAGGAACATCGCGAACGTGGTGGTGCACTCGGACCTCAATTGTTTGTCGGTGATCCAGTTTGCCGTTGATCTGCTGAAGGTGAAGCACATCATGGTCGTCGGCCACTACGGTTGTTCCGGCGTGGGTGCGGCGCTCGTTGGAACGCGTGTCGGTCTTGCGGACAACTGGCTGCGTCACGTACAGGACGTACGCGACAAACACGCCTCGCTGCTCGAAGAATGGCCAATGGGCATCGCCAGGAATCGCCGGCTTGTGGAGCTGAACACGATCGAACAAACGGTCAACGTGTGCCACACGACCATCCTGCGCGATGCATGGGCGCGTGGTCAGGAAATCACCGTGCACGGCTGGACCTACGGCGTTCACGACGGCCGCGTGCGCAACATGGGCATGATGATCAGCGGGCCGGACGAGGTCGAGCCGACCTATCAGCATTGCATCGCGGCGCTGGCTCGCGGCGGTGCGCATTCAGCGGAAAACGATGTACTTGCCTCGGATGCCGCCCGTCTCGGCGATGTCCCCGCCATTGTGGAAGGTGTGATCAAGGAGCTGAAGCATGAATGATTTCGTCGCTGATCCTGTAGTAATCGTCTCGGCTGCGCGCACGCCGATGGCCGCCTTCCAGGGCGACTTCGCAAGCGTAACAGCGCCGCAACTGGGCTCGGTCGCGATCCGCGCAGCCGTTGAACGTGCAGGGCTGAAACCCGAGCAGATCGAGGAAGCCGTGATGGGTTGCGTGCTGCCCGCGGGTCTTGGACAAGCGCCCGCGCGCCAAGCTGCGCTCGGTGCGGGTTTGCCGTTATCGACCGGAAGTACGACCGTCAACAAGATGTGCGGCTCGGGCATGCGCGCGGCCATGTTCGCGCACGACATG
>NZ_CAXTGZ010000142.1:0-12556 GCF_964243625.1 uncultured Caballeronia sp. | reverse complement strand
AAGCGCGGCTGGAGCCTCACCAAGGCGCGCAAGACCTGCATGGTCGGCGGGATGTTGTTGTCGTCGGTGATCACGGTGTCCGCGTTCACCACGAGCACGGCATTGATGCTGGCATCGTTCGGCATCGCTTATGGAAGCCTGGCGTTTGCAGCGGCAAGCATCTGGTCGCTGCCCGGCGATGTCGCGCCAACGCCGGATCATGTCGCATCGATTGGCGGAATCCAGAACTTTGCCTCGAATCTCGCGGGCATCGTCATTACCACCTTCACCGGTTTCATGGTGCAGCTCACCAAGGGCTCGTTCACTGTGCCGCTTGTCGTTGCTGGCGGTTTTTGCGTGCTTGGCGCGTTCAGTTATCTGGTGATCGTGGGGAAGGTCGAGCCGTTGCATTTACCCGATGACCCGCCGCAGGATCTCGTAGCCACGCAAGGTGCCGGCGGCCACTGAAACGCTCATTTCTATCCCGATATAAAAATCTTCGCGCCGCCGGAAATTTCGTTATATACTTCGTCCCCGATTGATTGAAACGGTTGTCGCGCAAGGCTGGCAGAGGTGTCGTTAAACTCTTAGGCATGTCGTTTTCCGATTCGAATCAAGCGGTAAGCAGCACAAAATGGAGTGGTAGTTCAGTTGGTTAGAATACCGGCCTGTCACGCCGGGGGTCGCGGGTTCGAGTCCCGTCCGCTCCGCCAATATCGTGGTTCAAGCAGCATCAAAGCAAACTTCATAGCCCGCACGCAGCGGGCTTTTTGCTTTTCAGCTTTCCCATGGGTCGGCAACTTAGTGGACGCATCGCGATTTGCAGCGAATCGTCATCCAGTATCATTAACGAACCCCGTTAATGACTTAAGCACGATGCCCGACGACCACACGCCTCCGACTTCCGCGCCGCCTCGCATGGCCGATGTAGCGCGCATTGCCGGGGTCTCCAAGATGACCGTATCGCGCGTGCTCGCCGGCAGGCCGGTGGCCGCCGCCACCCGCGAACGCGTGCTCAACGTGGTCAACGAACTGGGGTATGTGGCGGACGCGGCGGCGGGTGCCTTGTCGTCAGGGAAATCGTCGTTTGTCGCGGTGCTCGTGCCGTCGCTGTCGAGTTCGAATTTTTCCGATACCGTGCGTGGCATCAACGACGTGATCGAACCGGCCGGCATGCAATTGCTGCTGGCCAACACCGACTACGAATTGCCGCGCGAGGAAGAGCTCGTGCGCGCCATGCTGCGTTATCAGCCGCGCTGCATCGTGCTGACGGGCAGCCATCACACCGAAGAGACGCATTCGCTGCTTGCCCGGGCGCGCATTCCGGTGATCGAAACATGGGACATGCCGGTCGATCCTATCGACCGGGTCGTGGGATTCTCGAATGTCGATGCATCGCGCGCGATGGTGCGCCATCTCTACGAACGCGGGTATAAGCGCATCGCGTTCGTGAGCAGCGCGTCGAAGCTGGATAGCCGCGGTATCGATCGGCGTCGCGGGTATCTGAAGGAGGTGAGGGCGGCCGGTTGCGAACCGCGCGACATTACCAAAAGCGCATGGACCACGACCATGGCGCACGGCGTTGCAATGGCGCATGGTGCGGCCGCGTTGCAGCAGTTGCTCGAACGCTGGCCCGACACCGACGCCGTCATGTGCGCAAGCGACATCCACGCGTTTGGCGCGGTGATGGCGTGTCATCGGCTGGGGTTGGCGGTCCCGGGGGATATCGCGATTGCGGGCTTCGGGGACTTCGAGGTCTCGCGGCATTGCTATCCGACCATCACGACCGTTTCAGTCGATGCCTATGGGATTGGCCGCGCCACCGGCGAGTCCTTGCTCACGGCACTGGACGAAGTGGAAGGCGATGAAAAGCTCGACAAGACGCGCGGCGTGAAAACGACCGCTGCGACCAGGCGCAAGCCGTCTCCACCCGTCATCGAAATTCACTACGAAGTCGTGCCGCGCGAGAGCACCTAGTGCTCCCGGGTGGCATGCACGAAGCTGGGCACTTAGTGGTTGTCTTAGTGGTTATGCCGCGACTCGCCCCGCGTTTCGACAATGTTGAGATACAACGTCGCCGGTTCCAGGCATGCGCCGCTGCCTTGCTGCCCGACCATGCTTCTGTAGATCTCTTCCCACGGCGTCATGTTCTCAAGTACGGGCGGCTTCCATGCCGCACGACGCTGCGCGAGTTCGGCCTCGGGGATCATGAGATCGACCTTGCGCGTCTTCAAATCGATGCGAATCCTGTCACCCGATACGAGCAATGCAAGGCCACCGCCAACGGCTGCTTCCGGCGAGACATTGAGAATCGAAGGGCTCGCCGATGTCCCGCTCTGACGACCATCGCCGAGCGTTGGCAGTGTGTCGATACCGCGCTTGAGTAACGCTGCCGGCGGCTGCATGTTCACCACTTCGGCGCCCCCGGGGAAGCCGACTGGCCCGCAATTGCGGATGACGAGGATCGAACGTTCATCGACACCCGTTGCCGGGTCTTCAATACGCGCGTGATAGTCCTCCGGACCTTCGAACACGACGACCTTGCCCTCGAACACGTCGGGATGATCGGGATCGGCGAGAAAGCGCTTGCGGAAGGCTTCGTCGATCACGCTGACCTTCATCACGGCGCTGTCGAAGAGGTTGCCCGAGAGCACCACGTAACCCGCCGATTCCTTCAACGGGTTTTCATAGGCACGGATGACCTCGCGGTCAGGCACGGGGACCGTGGCCAGATCTTCGCCCAGCGTCTTGCCGGTCACGGTACGCACGGAGGCGTCGAGACGGCCGGCATCGAACAGTTCTTTCATCACCGCCGGCACGCCGCCCGCGCGATGAAACGCTTCGCCCAGGAACCGTCCCGCCGGCTGGCAATCGACCAGCAGCGGCACCTCGGGCCCAAGCCGCTGCCAGTCTTCCAGCGTATGGTCGATACCCATGTGCCGCGCAATCGCGATCATGTGGATCGGACAATTCGATGACGCGCCGAGCGCCGCCGCCGCGACAACCGCGTTCTCGAAAGCGCCCTTGGTCATGATGTCCGAAGGCCGCAGGTTCTCGGCGACCATCTCCACGATCCGCTTGCCGGTCGCATAAGCCATCCAGCCACGCTCGCGATGCGGACCCGGGATCGCCGCGCAGCCGGGCAGCGACATGCCGAGCGCTTCGGCGAGCGAGTTCATGGAAAGCGCGGTGCCCATGGTGTTGCAATGCCCGACCGACGGCGCCGACGACGCCACCATATCCATGAATCCCGGATAGTCGATCTCACCCGCCGACAGCCGTTTGCGCGCGTCCCAGATCACCGTGCCGGAGCCTGCGAGCTTGCCGTGATACCAGCCGTCGAGCATCGGGCCGCCGGACAGGACGATCGCCGGAATGTTGACCGTGGCCGCGGCCATCAGGCATGCGGGCGTGGTTTTATCGCAGCCGGTGGTAAGCACGACGCCATCGATGGGATAGCCGTGCAGGATCTCCACGAGCCCGAGATAAGCGAGGTTGCGATCGAGCGCGGCGGTCGGACGCTTGCCGGTTTCCTGGATCGGATGCACCGGAAATTCGAGCGGAATGCCGCCGGCGTCGCGGATGCCATCGCGCACGCGGGTGGCGAGTTCGATGTGATGACGATTGCACGGCGCGAGATCGGAACCCGTCTGCGCGATACCGATGATCGGCTTGCCCGACTGCAGCTCTTCGCGCGTGATGCCATAGTTCATATAGCGCTCGAGATACAGCGCGGTCATGCCGGGGTCGGAGGGATCATCGAACCAGCGGCGGCTGCGAAGGCGGTTTTGCGGGGTGTTCGATTGATTCGACATGCTTGTCTGTCCGTTTTATTTGTAAGGGGAGTCAGTGCTTCGTTCTAGGTTCAACGCGTGGAAAACTCGGTCACGAGCGGCGCGCCACTGAAGAACGCCTTCAAGTTCTCACGCACCAGTTGCGCCATCGCACTGCGCGTTTCAACGGTTGCGCTGGAGCGGTGCGGCTGCAGCACGACGTTGTCCAGCGTGAAAAAACGCGGATCGATTGAAGGCTCGTTCCAGAATACATCCAGCGCGGCGCCGCGAATACGGCGTTCGTTCAGATATTCGAGCAACACGGGTTCGTCGACAATACTTCCTCGCGCGATGTTCACCAGAATGCCGTCGGGTCCGAGGGCGTCAAACACATCGCGGCTTACAGATCCCTGGCTCTGCTTGTCCGCCGCCGCGCAGATCACGAGGAAGTCAGATTCGCGCGCCAGGGCCACGGCGCTGTCGCAGTACGTGTAGCCGACATCGTCGAACTGGACGCGATCGTGATACGCAATGGACATGTCGAACGCAGCGGCCCGCTTCGCCAGTGCGCGTCCTACACGGCCGAGTCCGAGAACGCCAAGGCGCTTGCCGAACATGCGCGTGGCGAGCGGAATTGCGGCCTTGCCCCAGTGAGCGTCGCGCACGAGGCGATCGTTCGCCGGGATCTGGCGCGCAATCGAAAGCATCAGGCCGATGCCCATGTCGGCGACATCGCCAGTCAGCACATCGGGCGTATTGGTCACGCGAATGCCGCGTTTTGCTGCGTGTGCGAGATCGATCGCATCGACTCCGACGCCGTACGACACGATGATCTCGAGCGCCGGCAACGCCTCGATCAACTCGGCGCTTGCGCCGGCTTCGCCGTTGGTGGCGAGCGCGCGAATGCGGGAACCGACTTCAGCGAGCAATGCACCGCGATTGGCGCAATCCGACAGGACGTGCAGCGTGAAATGACGTTCGAGTTCCGCCATGTCACGCTCCGGATACCGGACGACTACCAGTAAATCCGTCTTGTGCATGCCATCTCCTCATGTTAGATTCGTTTAATGGTTACCGGTAACCATACCTCACGATGAAACGCGTGTCCAGCAGTGGGTGACTTCAAGGTAGCGAGACGATGACGAATTCAAAGGACCGGCCGGAGAAGATTGCTTTTCTCGGGATCGGCTTGATGGGAGAGCGGCAAGCACGCGTGCTGCTCAGGGCGGGCTACGGGCTAACCGCCTGGAACCGTACCCGGGACAAAGCCGAGCGCTTGCGTGCGGATGGCGCGGACGTTGCGGACTCGCCGGCTGAAGCGGTTCGCAATGCCGACATCGTGATTACGTTGCTTGCAAACGGCGAGACCGTGCACGATGTTCTGTTCGATCAAGGCGTGGCGCAGGCGTTGAGTGCCGATGCGGTAGTTATCGACATGAGCTCGATCCGTCCCGACCAGGCGATCACGCATGCGCGTCTGCTTGCCGCGCGAGGTGTTCGACATATCGATGCCCCCGTATCAGGCGGCACGAGTGGCGCGGAAAACGCGACGCTTGCAATCATGTGCGGTGGCGATGCAGAGGTCTTCGATCGTGTATCGCCCGTGCTGCGTTGCATGGGGCGGCCTGTGTTGATGGGCGCTCACGGCACGGGGCAACTCGCCAAGCTCGCGAATCAGATGATCGTGGGCACGACCATTGGCGTGGTGGCCGAGGCGTTGTCGCTGGTTGCGAAGGGCGGTGCGAACCCCGCGATGCTGATCGAAGCGCTCGCGGGCGGTTACGCCGACAGCACCATCCTGCGCATCCACGGCCGCCGCATGGTCGACAAAAACTTCGAGGTCAGTGGCCGGTCGAGTTCGCAACTCAAGGATCTTCAAAACGCGTTGCGTGCGGCACAGGACGTGGGCGCGTCGATGCCGTACACCCAACTCAGCGCGCAGCTTTTCACGTCTCTCATCGCGCATCACGGCGATATCGATCACAGCGGAGTCGTGAAGATCATCGGCGATCAAGCAGCATGAACAACCGTTTCATTCGATACGTCCGCGCAGCCCTGAACAATCCGAAGCGGACAATACATACATAAAGAAATAGCCGGGATTCAATCAACCGGCAAACCGATTTGCAAAGGAGACGCAAATGGATCTGCAGCACCCCCCAATACCGGAACTACCTTCGGCGTCGCTCGCCGATACGCCAATCAAGGCGCCGGTTTCACCACAGCAATTGCGGCGTGCAATCCTCACGGGCGCGGTCGGAAGCGCCCTCGAGTATTACGACTTTGCGATCTTCGGACTCGCGTCGGCACTGGTTTTCAGTCATATCTTTTTTCCGGCGCTCGGCGCGAAAGCCGGGCTGCTGGCGAGTTTCGGCACCTATGGTGCGGGCTTCCTCGCGCGGCCGTTCGGCGGCCTGTTCTTTGGTTCCATCGGCGACAGGAAGGGGCGCAAGTTCGTGTTGCTCGTGACTATCGCGATCATGGGGACATCGACCATGCTGATCGGACTGTTGCCGAGCGGCACGATCGGCGCGGTATCGCTCGTCGTATTGCGGCTCGTGCAAGGTTTCGGCGCGGGCGCCGAGCAAGCGGGGGCATCGACGCTCATGGCGGAGGTCGCGCCCGTCAAACAACGCGGCTTCTTCGCGGCGCTGCCGTTCGTCGGCATCTTCGCCGGGCTGGGTCTCGCGACGGGCACGTTCAGCATCATGCAACACGTGCTGGGTGAGCAGGCCATACTTGATTGGGCGTGGCGCATTCCGTTTGTATCGAGCGTAGTGCTGATCGGCGTTGCGGTATGGATCCGGTTGCGCTTGCGTGAGAGTCCGACGTTCCTGAGCCTCGAAGGCGCGCAAGCCGTCATCAAGTCGCCGATGAAAACCGTCATCACCCACGCCCGCCGTCCCGTACTCGCCGCCACGCTGATGCGTTTTGCCGAGCAGGGCGGATCGACGATCTACACCACAGTCGTCATTGCGTTCCTGGGCGGCACGGTCGCCGCGAAGCTGGGTATGAAGCCGTCCGCGCTGAGTTCGATCGGCACGACAGGCGCGCTGATCGCGAGCATGGCCAGCGTGATCACCACGCCGATGTTCGGCGCATTGTCGGATCGGATCGGGCGCATTGCGGTGTATCGCGGCGGCGCGATCTTCATGCTGCTCTGGTCGGTGCCGTCTTGGTACATGGTGAGCACGGGCAAACCGCTATGGGTCGACATTGCGATGTTCGGCGGCCTCGCGCTCGGCGCGAACAGCATGCTCGGCGCGCAATGCGCTCACTTCTCGGAACTCTTCGGCAACCGCTACCGGTATTCGGGCGTGGCGCTCGCACGCGAACTGGGCGCGGTGCTGTCGGGCGGACTCGCGCCCTTGCTCGGCATCTACCTGATCGGGTTATCGGACGGTGCGTTCTGGGTCATGGGCGTCTACATGGCAGTGTTGTCGGCGATCACGCTGATTGGCGTGTCCTTGTCGACGGAAACCCGCCGGCGCGACCTGACCCTGCTCGATGACGCCGTGCACTGATTTCGCCGCGCAAAACGGGCCCGGATCATTGTTGCGGATCCTGTTTCAGCGGCACGTTTATCGAGTCCGCAGAGGGGGCCGGAAGGGGGGCAAGAAGGGGGGCAAGAAGGGCGCGGATGTTATACTTCGCGCGCTTTACAGAGTGCCCGTTCGTTGACCGAGCGTACTTTCAAGGTGCACCGCGGTTCGTCGAATCGTGCAACGCCTTGACTGATAAGGCTCACCGGCAGGAGGTCGCACCTCGTCCACACCGGCCGAATTCACGAGAAAGGCGAACTCCGGTTCGCCTTTTTTATTGCCCGCTGCTGTAACATCGGGCGTTTCGTATTAGGCAGAATCGTCACGCATGCTCGACTTTTTCCGTAACCACCAACGCCTGATGATGGCCCTGTTGATCCTGATCGTCGTGCCGGGATTGGGTATCGTGGGTGTCCAGGGTTTCAGCAGTTTCTTCGACGAAAACGCAAACGTCGCCAGCGTCAACGGCCACAAGATCACGCGTGTCGAGTACGACGGCGCGATGCGTCAGCAAGTCGATCGCGCGCGCCAGATGCTCGGTGCGCAGTTCGACCCGAAGATGTTCGAAACGCCGCAAATGCGCGCTTCGCTGATCGACAGCCTCGTTCAACAGCGCGTTCTCGCCGATGAAACCCAGCGCCTGCACCTGACCGCATCGGATCAGGCCGTGCGCCGCGCGCTCCTGGCCGACCCGACGATTGCATCGTTGCGCAAGCCCGATGGTTCGATCGATCTGGACCAGTACAAGCAACTGCTCGCCATGCAGGGCATCACGCCCGAGCAATACGACGAGCGCGTGCGTTATGGCCTGGCTGCCGATCAGCTTCCTTCGAGCATCCAGTCGACCGCGTTCACGTCGAAGACACTGGCGCAGAGCCTGACCGAGATCGCCGAGCAGCGTCGTGACGTGCAGGGGCTTGCTTTGCGCACCGCCGATTACGCCGCGAAGGTCCAGCCGACCGACGCGCAACTCAAGTCCTACTACGACGCGCACAGCGCCGAGTTCACGACGCCGGAATCCGCGAACATCCAGTACCTGGTGATGTCGCCGGCGACCTTGGCGACCGCTATCAAACCCACGGACGCCGATCTCAGGAAGTACTACGACGACAACATCGCGCGCTTCAAGACGCAGGCCGAAGTGCGCGCGAGCCACATCCTGATCACCGCGCCGAAAGACGCGAGCGCAGCCGACAAGGCCAAGGCGAAGGCGCAAGCCGACGCGTTGCTCGCACAAGTGAAGGCGCATCCGGACCAGTTCGCGCAGATTGCGCAGAAGGAATCGCAGGACCCGGGTTCGGCATCAAAGGGCGGTGACCTCGGGTACTTCTCGCACGGCATGATCGCGGGCGGCAAGGCATTCGACGACGCCGCGTTCGGCCTGAAGAAGGGCGAAATCAGCGGCGTGGTGCAGACGGATTTCGGTTACCACATCATCCAGGCAACCGACGTCAAGCCGTCCGCCACCCAGTCGTTCGACGAAGTGAAGGACCAGATCACGCGTGACGTCACCGCGACGCAAGCCGCGAAAAATCTCGCCGATGAAGCCGAAGGTTTCACGTCGCTCGTCTACGAAAAATCGAAGACGCTGCAACCTGCCGCAGATAAATACAAGCTGCAGATCCAGACCGCGACGGTCGGACCGAAGCCCGACCCGAAGCTGCCGGCCGACAGCCCGCTGAACAACCCGAAGGTCCTGAACGCCATCTTTGCTTCGGACGCGGTGAAGGAGCGCAACAACACGCAGGCTATCGATATCGGCAACAGCACGCTGGTCGCAGCCCGTGTGACGGACTACAAGCCGGCGGCCGTCCCCGCGCTCGACGCGATCAAGGACGCAGTGCGCACCAAGGTCGTCGCAGAGCAAGCCGCGGAGATGGCGCGCAAGGACGGCGCGGCGAAGCTTGCCGACGTGCAGAAATCAAACTCGACGACAGGGTTCTCATCGGTGGCGAAGGTATCGCGTAACGACGCGCAAGGCGTGCCGCCCGCAGCGCTCGCCGCGATCTTCAAGGTGGATTCGTCGAAGCTGCCAACCTACGTAGGCGTCGATCTTGGCGCCGATGGTTACGCGATCTACCGCGTGGACGGGATCGAGAAGCCGGAGCCGGTTGCCGCAGACCGCCTGACGGGTGCGCAGCAGCAGGTCGCGCAGGTTTATGCCCAGGCCGAGATGGAATCGTATCTCGACGCATTGAAGGCGCGCTCCAAGGTGAAGATCAATGCACCGGCCACCAACGCGCCGGCAGAGCAGCCGCAATAAACTGAAGCGTACTCACGCGTACGCAACACAAACAAAAGCCCCGCTGGCCAAAACCAGCGGGGCTTTTTTTATCGCTAAAACCTGCTTACAGGCAGGCCTGGATATCGCCAGTGGCGTCGCTGCCGCCCGCGCCAGCGGCACGGAAGCCGACCCACGAACCCGGGCCCGAATAGTTGGGACGCACGACGGCGGCGGCGCCGTTCGGCGGTTGCTGACCCGGAACGTAGACATCGGCTGCCATGTCGTTCGCGAGCGTGTCTTGCGACACCACTTGTTGCTGTGATTTATCGGCCCATTTCTGCGCGATACATTGTGCGACCACCTTGGGCGGTTGCTGGCTCGTGCCGACCTGGCTGACGTTAGCGGGCGGTTGAGCGGCGCAAGCCGAGATCGCGACGGTCATAGCGAGAATTGGTAAATATTTCACGTTACCTCCTTTGAATGCGCTCACAAGCGGAGCCGGGGTTTTTTCAGGGTTACGCGAAAGTCTTGATGCTGAATCGTGGCCTTTCTTCGCGCATGGCTGAAAGCCGGCTGGGCAACGCGTGACGGGGTTTAAACGTGAATCGCTTCAAAAACGGCTAAATCCCCATCATTTCGATGGCGTGCCCAGCAAAGGTCTCAAAACTGGCCAGACGTTGTTCAATAGCAAAGGCTGGGCCTGAGGGGTCGGATGAATTTGGTCTGCCTGGAACATTTCAGGCTTGTTCTCCATGCCTGCAAGCAGGAACGGGACGAGCGGCACCTGTTTCTCCTTCGATAACTTTTCGTACACGGCGTGGAATTTTTGCGAGTAGTCCGGGCCATAGTTAGGCGGAACGTACATGCCGACGAGTAAAACCTTCGCATGGACCGCCTGCGATTTCTCGATGATCGTGCGCAGGTTGGTTTCGGTGGTGGCTAGCGGGACGCCGCGTAACGCGTCGTTGGCGCCCAGTTCCACGATCACTACCTTCGGCTTGATCCGGTTGAGTGCGGCGGGCAGGCGGGCGAGGCCGCCGCTGGTCGTGTCGCCGCTGATGCTTGAATTGGCGACGCTATAATCGAAGCGCTCTTGCGTCAGCTTCTGGCGCATCAGGTTGACCCATCCTGTATCGCGCGGCAGACCGTATTCCGCCGATATGCTGTCACCCAGCACCACAATGGCCGGCGCCGCGGGCGCGGCCATTGCGGTCTGGGCCAACGCATCGGCCGCTTGTGCCGGCGCCGTGGCCGCGTATCCGACCATCGCCAGCAGCGCCAGTGTGGCGCGTGGTGTCCAGTTCACCTTAAGTCTCTCCATGCCAAACAATATTGAACCAGTCATTGAAGTACGGGGTTTAAGCAAGCGGGTAAAGGACGCGACGGGTGAATTGATCATCCTCGATCAGATCGACCTGTCGATAGAAAAAGGCAGCAGCGTCGCCATAGTCGGCGCATCGGGCTCGGGTAAGTCTACTTTGCTTGGGCTGCTCGCCGGATTGGACAGCGCGAGCAGCGGGTCGGTTCGCTTGCTCGGCCGTGACCTTGGCGCGCTCAATGAAGATGAACGCGCGGCATTGCGCAGCGGGTCGGTCGGATTCGTGTTCCAGTCGTTCCAGTTGATGCCGCATCTGACCGCGCTGGAAAACGTGATGTTGCCGCTGGAGTTGCGTGGCGGCGTGCCGCACAAGGACATCACGTCGCGTGCGCGCGACCTCCTTGAACAAGTTGGATTGGGTCAGCGGACTGCGCATTATCCGAAGCTTTTGTCAGGCGGCGAACAACAACGCGTGGCGCTGGCGCGTGCGTTTGTCACGCATCCAGCCATCCTTTTCGCCGATGAACCCACGGGCAGCCTGGACGCCGCGACGGGTTACGCGATCATCGACCTGATGTTCGAGATGAACCGGCGCAACGGCGCAACGCTGATCCTCGTCACGCACGATACCGAACTCGCCGAGCGCTGCGATGCGACGGTGACAATCGAAGCCGGGCGAATCGTGAACAGTTTGAGCGTATAAAAAACGAAGGGCGTACCAGTCTCAAGTGACCGGAACGCCCCACGCCGCTTAGATGCTCTTCAGTGCGGCTTGCGCCCGCGCGATCAGCGCCGACGTCGACGAATCGTGCTTGGAAGGATCGGACTTCGAACTGGTGATATCGGCTTCAACGACCTTGCCGAGAATCTTGCCCAGTTCCACGCCCCACTGATCGAACGAATTGATGTCCCAGACCGCGCCCTGTACGAGCACCTTGTGCTCGTACAGCGCAATCACGGCGCCTAGCGTTTCCGGCGTGAGTGAATCGAGGATGATCGTGGTCGTCGGACGGTTGCCCGGGAAGCTCAAATGCGTCGCGAGTTCTTCCTTGCCTTCGCCCGCAACCTTCTTCGCTTCGTCAAGCGTACGTCCGAGCATCAGCGCTTCACTTTGCGCGAAGCAATTCGCAAGCAGCTTGGCGTGATGATCGATGAGCGGATGCTCCGGCTTCAATACCGCGATGAAGTCGACCGGAATCAGCGTCGGGCCCTGATGCAGCATCTGATAGAACGCGTGCTGGCCGTTGGTGCCGGGTTCGCCCCAGATCACGGCGGCAGTCGGGTAATCGACCATGGTGCCGTCGAGCCGCGCCGACTTGCCGTTGCTCTCCATCTCGAGCTGCTGGAGATACGACGAGAGATACCGCATGGCTTGCGAGTACGGCGCGACCATCACGCTTTGCGACTCGAAGAAATCGCGATACCAGATCCCGATCATGCCCATCAGGACAGGCAGGTTGCGCTCGAACGGCGCGCTCCGGAAATGCTCGTCCATGGCATGCGCGCCGGCCAGCAGTTTCTCGAAGTTTTCAGGCCCGACCGAGATCACGATCGACAAGCCGACAGCCGACCACAGCGAATAACGGCCGCCGACCCAGTCCCACATCTCGAAGACGTTTTCGCGCGCGATACCGAACTTGACCACTTCCTCCGGATTCGCCGATACACCCACGAAGTGCTTCGACAACGCGTCTTCCGGGCAGCCGCTCTTCACGAACCA
>NZ_CAXTGZ010000141.1:0-12696 GCF_964243625.1 uncultured Caballeronia sp. | reverse complement strand
CGACGGACTATGCCGGCATTATCGAAGGCATGCGTTTCAATAAGGTGCAGATCGGCTATTTCGGCAACGCGTCAGCAATCGAAGCGGTGGATCGAGGCAACGGCGAAGTGTTCGCCAAGGTGAAGTACAAGAGCGGGGAGGCGGGGTACTACTCGTTGCTCATCACGAATGTGAATAGCAAGTGGAAGACCGTCGACCAGGTGCTGAAGAATACCCACGACATCAACCTCGGTTTCGGTGATCCGAACTCGACATCCGGCACGCTCGTGCCCTCGTATTACCTGTTCGCGAAAAACGGCGTCTCGGTGCGCAACGACTTCAAGAGTGTGCTGCCGTCAAGCCATGAGGCAAACATGCTGGCTGTGGTGAACAACCGCGTGGATGTCGCGACGAACAATACCGACATGGTCGAGACCTTGCGGCAACAGCATCCCGAGTTGCTGCAGCGCGTGCGCATCTTATGGAAGTCGCCGCTGATTCCGTCGGACCCGATCGTATGGCGACGCGATCTGCCGCAAGCCACGAAGGACAAGCTGCGCAATTTCTTCGACCACTACGCGCAGACCGATCCGCGCGAGAAGGCGATCATGGAAGGCATCACGGGTTTGTCGGGCTTCACCGACTCCACCGATGCCCAACTGATCCCGATCCGTCAGATGGCCCTGTTCCAGAAGAAGGAGCAAATCCAGAACGACGCGCATCTGTCCGACGAAGACAAGAAAGCGAAGATCGCCGCGCTGGATGAGAAGCTCGCGCAGCTCGATACGGTGGCCGCGAAGTGAAGCATCCCGTCGACGCGTATTCCTTCGACGGCGCCGGGCCACGCCCGCATGCCATCAAGCCCGGGCTGCACGTACCCAAGCGGAGCTGGTTATCGATGTTCGGGTGGATCGCGTTCGTGGCCGTACTCGGGCTGTCGTGGCGTAGCGCCGACATGCGTCCGCTCGATCTCTTCGCTGACCCGGGCAACATGGTGCAGTTCGGCCGCGACTTTTTCCCGCCGGACTTTCACGACTGGCGCACTTATGTTCACGAGATGATCGTGACGCTTGCTGTCGCGGTGTGGGGCACGGCGTTGTCGCTGATATTCGCGGTGCCGTGCGGGTTGTTGTCAGCCTATAACATTGCGCCGGTGTGGGTCGCGCAACCCGTGCGCCGCGTGATGGATGCATGCCGCGCGATCAACGAGATGGTCTTCGCGATGCTGTTTATCGTGGCAGTCGGACTCGGGCCGTTCGCGGGCGTGCTCGCGCTTTGGGTGCATACCACGGGCGTGCTGGCCAAGCTGTTTGCCGAAGCCGTCGAGGCGATCGATGCACGGCCTGCCGAAGGTGTGCGTGCCACCGGCGCAAGCAGTCTCGACGAAGTGCTCTACGGCGTGCTGCCGCAGGTCATGCCGCTATGGATATCGTTTGCGTTGTACCGGTTCGAATCGAATGTGCGTTCGGCGATGGTCGTGGGCATGGTCGGTGCAGGCGGGATTGGCGTGGTGCTGTACGAAGCCATTCGCTCGTTCAACTATGCGCAAACCGCGGCAGTGTTGCTGATGGTTATTGTGATCGTGAGCTTGATCGATCTCGGGTCGGCCTGGCTGCGTGAGCGTGTGATCTGAAATTTCAGGACGTCGGGAATAACGGCCGGTACGAAGTTCGTACCGGCCTTTTTCATCATCAGGCCAGTTTCAGCGGCCGATTGATTGCTGCCAGCAGTTGTTGTCCGGCATCGGCGAGCAGACCCGAGTTGTCGATAGTCGTCACCCGCGCTTCCTGCGGCAACGCAAGCGCCGGGCGTCGCGCGAGACGTGCTTCCATCTGCCTGGAATCTTCACGGCCTCGCCGTTCCAGACGCGCGGCGAGAACCGTCGGATTCGCGTGAATATGGACGAATTGCGTATGCGGATATCGTTCGAGCGCTGCAGGCGCATGCTGACGCGAACCGTTCACGACTACAGCCAGACCACGCGCGAGCCATGCGTCGATTTCAACGCCGATGCCGTAGTGCAGCCCAAGGCTTTCCCAGTGCATCGAGAATACGCCGCTTGCCAGACGCGCGGCGAATTCGTCGTGCGTGAGCGCAACGTGATTCTCGCCGTCCGAAACAGGCCGCGTGATGTATCGGTGCGCAAACATCACCTGCGAACCGATCCGTTCGCGAACGAAGCCGAGCAGCGAATCCTTGCCCGCGCCCGATGGTCCCATCACGTAGATCAGTCTGCTCCGATCGGCGCTCATGCGCGCGCTCCTGCATCGCCGAAAGGCAGACGCTGCCAAAGGGAGAAGGGCGCATCGCGATGCGCCTGAACGAAGAGCGCCGCGCCATGGAAGGGAAGTGGTCCAAGCGCTTCGCTGCGTGCTTGCCAGAGCGTCCTGATCGCGGTGCGTTGCGCTTCGGAGTCGATGGAATCGGAAAGCGTCATGTGAAAACGGAATTCATCGAGCACATAGGGGTAGCCCCATTCGAGCAGCAACGCGCGCTGCCGGGGAGTGAGATGGGGCGCGAGCCGCTTTTCGGTGTCTTCCGGCGATGGCCGTGCGCGCAGCGAGGCAAGGGCATGCAAGGCGCTTGCGGCGATGTCGCGGATGGCTCCGTCATGCTCCAATTGCGCCGCGCGAAGCGCAACGAAGCGGCCGAGATCGGCTGCTTGCAGCGGGGCCTCGAAAGTCGCGATTCGCTTTGCCCATTCCTTTGCGGCCAGGACGACGTGCTCCGTGTTGTAACCCTCGGCGATATGAAACGGCGGCACAAAAGTGCCATGCCAGCCGTATCGGCGCGGTGCGACGGTGAGCGACGCAACCGGCTGGCCCAGCGCGGGAACGACAGGCGGTTCCATGGACTCGCCGGTTTCAGCATCCCGGCCAAGCCATTCGCTGCCGGCATGCCACCATGCGGATGCGGCTGGCGGTGCGTAGTAAAGCGCGGTACGTGCATCGGGTGTCCACGCGCTCATACGCCATCCTCCACCAGCAATTGCACGCGGTCCGCCGCGAAGTGCGTGATGCCATATTTGATGGGCACGCCGGCCTCGTCAACGTCGACGCTTTCGACCCACATGACGGGTTGCTGCCGGTTGATCTGCAGACGGCGCGCAACTTCGGAACTCGGCAAGATGCAACCAATGCGGCTCCATTTGCGCGTGTAATCGGTCACGCCGTATTCGGCCAGCGCCGCGCTGACACCGGGCCTGCCCGCGAGCACTGCCGGAAAATCGGCGAACCGCATTGCCGGATACCAGCTTCGCGCGTAGGTCAGCGGTACGTCCTCGGAGTCATGGCGCGTCTCGATCTCGTAGACCAGCGTGCCGGCGCGGATGCCGAGTGCCTTGGCCGCAACCGGATCGGCCTTGACCTTCTCGCTCGACAACACCACGCCCGCCGACGGCTGATTGTGGCGGCGCAGGTTCTCGGTAAAACGCGTGCGCCGTCCAATCTGATAATCGATGGCACCGGGCTGCACGAACGTGCCACGTCCCTGTTCGACACTGACCAGTCCCGTCGCCGCAAGACGCAGCATGGCGCGGCGCACCGTATGGCGGTTGACGTCGAAACGCCGCGCAAGTTCTGCTTCGCTCGGCAGGCGGCCTTCTTCGCCAAAACTCTTCGCTGTAATTTCCGCCGAAAGGATCTGTTCGATCTGGCGCCACACAGCCACGCCCGCGCCGCGCTCGACTGCAAGCCCCGGTGTCCCCGTTTCGTTGGATGTCATGGTGGTGTCATTCCTGTCGGTTTGAATATCGTCATGGGCATTGTAGTGCGCCGCCGATGATGGAAATGTGAAAGCGGGGCACATTGGATCGATTTATATCTGTACCTGTAAACGTCTAGACGACCAGATGACTATTCTAGTAGGGTATGGATTCTGCAGCATCACCAAATTCACGAGGTTGACGATGAACATTTCTGCGCGGCCGTCCGAGTTGGCGCAACCCGCGACCCGGCGCGAGTGGCTGGCGATCCTGGCGCGTACGCCGCACGCCAGCATGAAGGCTGCAATGGACGCGGCGCTAGGCGCGGCCAGTCCGCCGGAGTTCGACTGGCTGCGCGCGCCGGATATCGGTCTGGCGATGGTGCGCGGCCGAGTGGGCGGGACGGGCGACGCGTTCAATCTCGGCGAAGTGACCGTGACGCGTGCAACGCTGCGTGTCCGGTCGGACGAAGGGCGTGCAACGGTCGGCATGGCGGTCCACATGGGACGCGACAAGGAGCGTGCAACGCTTGCCGCGCTCGCGGACGCTCTGCTGCAAATGCCCGCGTTCGAAGCACGCATGCAGCAGCATGTGATCGCGCCGCTGGCGGCGCGCATCGCTGCAAACCGCCGGCAAAAGCAGGCGCGCGCGGCGGCCACGAAAGTTGAATTCTTCACGATGGTGAGAGGTGACTGATGCAACGTAACAACCCATCTGCGGGTGCTCGGGGGGCGAGTGCGGGAAGCATCGACCTCGCCACGCTCACGCCTGGTTTCACCGATACCATCCATGATTCGCAGGGCGTGTTCCGCTCGCTGCTGGATGCATTGTCCCGGCCAGGCAAGATCGTATCCATAGACACGGTCGTGCCGGCTCTGGCGAGCGAGCAAGAGGCGTACGTGCCGGTTGCCGCCTACGCTGCGTTGCTCGCGCTCGCGGATTATTCGACGCCCGTGCTGCTGCAGCATCCACATCGAGCATTGAGCGACGCCCTGCGCTTTCACACCGGCGCGCCGGTGACGGACGATTGTTCGGAAGCCGTGTTTGCCTATCTCGACGACGCACACTCCATGCCGTCGCTTGAAGAGTTTTCGCTTGGCGAACCCGAGACGCCGGAAACGGCCGCGATGCTGTTCATCCGCGTGGAGTCGCTGACAAGCGGCGCACCTGTGACGTGGCGCGGTCCCGGAATCCGCGAGTCGGAAACGGTTTGTGTGGAAGGCGTGCCTGCCTCGTTCTGGCACGAGCGCGCGCAACTTGCGAGCGACTTTCCGTGCGGCGTCGATTGTTATTTCGTCCGTGGCGGTTCGGTGATCGGATTGCCCCGCACAACACGCGTGGAGGTGGACTGATGTACGTTGCAGTCAAAGGCGGCGAACGCGCGATCGAACGTTCATGGGACCTGCTCGCAGAAAAACGCCGCGGCAATCAGGCGCTGGCAGAACTCAGCGTAGGCCAGATTCGCGAGCAGCTTCGGCTGGCCGTCGCACGCGTGATGACCGAGGGTTCCGTCTACGACGAGGAACTCGCCGCGCTCGCAATCAAGCAGGCGGCGGGCGATCTGGTCGAGGCGATATTCCTGCTGCGGGCGTACCGCACCACGTTGCCGCGTTTCGGCTATACGCTTCCTGTCGATACAGAAGAGATGTGCGTCGAGCGGCGAATCTCCGCTGCCTTCAAGGACATCCCCGGCGGACAGATGCTGGGGGGCACCTACGATTACACCCAGCGGCTGCTTGATTTCAAACTGCTTGCGGAAGGCGCTGCATCCGATGCCGGCAAGAAGATCGCGCCGCCCTCGGTGAAGGAGGATCCCATGCCGCGCGTGCTGGCCTTGCTCGACAAGGAGGGCTTGATCGAGCAGGAAAGGGCGCACGCGGATGCGTCCGAACCCGGCGATATCACGCGCGAACCGCTGACGTTTCCGGTCGATCGTACGGTTCGCCTGCAGAATCTCGCGCGTGCTGATGAAGGGTTCCTGCTCGCGATGGGCTACGCGACACAGCGCGGTTATTCGCACACGCATCCTTTCGCAGGCGAGATCCGCAACGGCGAAGTTGCGGTGGAAATGGATATTGAAGAGCTCGGCTTCTCCATTGAAATCGGGGATATGGAGGTCACGGAATGCCAGATGATCAACCAGTTTGCCGGCAGTGGTGACGTGCCGCCGACGTTCACGCAAGGCTATGGACTCGCGTTCGGCCATTCGGAACGCAAGGCGATGGCAATGGCGCTCGTCGACCGTTCACTGCGCGCACCTGATCTGGGCGAGACGGTCGCATCGCCGACGCAGGACGCCGAGTTCGTGCTCTCCCACAGCGACAACGTGGAAGCATCGGGCTTCGTTCAGCATCTGAAATTGCCGCATTATGTGGACTTCCAGTCGGAGCTCGAGTTGCTGCGGCGGCTGCGCGCGGGTCTGGAAAAAGAACAGCAGGGGAACGCAGCATGAACGCGCGTACGCAGGAAACTGGCATTGCAGAAGGCTACAACTTCGCCTATCTCGACGAACAAACCAAGCGCATGATCCGTCGTGCGTTGCTGAAGGCCGTTGCCATCCCCGGACACCAGGTTCCGTTCGCATCGCGCGAAATGCCGTTGCCTTATGGCTGGGGAACGGGCGGATTGCAGGTTACGTCCGCCATCATCGGGCGCAGCGATACGCTGAAGGTCATCGACCAGGGTTCGGATGAAACGACCAATGCCGTCAACATCCGGCGCTTTTTCGCGCGCACGGCCGGCATTGCAACGACCACGCGAACCGTGGATGCATCGATCATTCAGACGCGTCACCGGATTCCGGAAACGCCGCTGACGGACAAGCAGATCCTCGTGTACCAGGTGCCGATGCCCGAGCCGCTTTACCGGCTGGAACCGCGCGTGACCGAGTGCCGCAAGCTTCATTCGCTCGCCGACTATGGCCTGATCAACGTGAAGTACTACGAGGACATCGTGCAGCATGGCAGCATTGCAACGACCTACGATTACCCGGTCCTTGTGAACGACCGCTATCTTTCGTCGCCTTCGCCAATCCCGAAGTTCGACAACCCCAAGATGCACATGAACCCCGCGTTGCAGCTTTTCGGAGCGGGCCGCGAACGGCGCATTTACGCCATTCCACCTTATACGAAGGTCAAGAGCCTCGATTTCGAGGATCATCCGTTTAGCATCCAGCACTGGGAACACGAATGCGCGCTGTGTGGATCGCATGAAAGTTTCCTGGACGAGATGATTGTCGACGACGAGGGCAAACGCATGTTCGTGTGTTCCGACAGCGACTATTGCCAGGAACATCGTGCTGCGAATGAACAGGGGGATGCATGAACGGTTCATCCGTAGCTCCGCTGCTCAGCGCACGCGGACTCACCAGGCGTTATAACGGACGCGGCGGTTGTGCCGACGTGGATATAGACATCTATCCGGGCGAAGTTCTGTGTATTGTCGGTGAATCGGGCTCGGGGAAATCGACCTTGCTGAACGCGCTGGCCTTGCGCACCCCTGCGGACGATGGCGCATTGACGTATCGCACGGCCGGGCACGAAGTACTCGACCTGCTTGCGCTGCCCATGCCGCGCCGCCGGATGCTCGCTCGTACGGACTGGGGTTTCGTGCATCAGAATGCACGCGATGGCTTGCGTCACGGTGTATCGGCGGGAGCGAACATTGGCGAGCCCCTGATGGCGAACGGCGCCCGTCATTACGGCAAGCTTCGCGAGACAGCGTCCGACTGGATGAGCCAGGTCGAGCTCGATGCCGCGCGTATCGACGAGTTGCCGTCGGCGTTTTCAGGCGGCATGCAGCAGCGGCTGCAGATCGCGCGCAACCTGGTGACGAAACCGCGCCTCGTTTTCATGGATGAACCGACGGCGGGGCTCGATGTATCCGTGCAGGCGCGATTGCTTGACCTGCTTCGCACGTTGACCGGCAAGCTGCATCTTGCAGCGCTGATCGTGACGCACGATATCGGCGTGGCGCGCCTGCTTGCGCACCGGTTGATGGTGATGAAGGATGGCCGCGTGGTGGAAAGCGGGCTGACCGATCAGGTCCTCGACGATCCTCAACATCCCTATACACAGACGCTGGTAGCGTCCGTGCTGCCCGTCTGAGAGCCTAGAATGAACGCCAATCGCTTCAAAGAACTCGCGGACGACGCCGCCTTCGCCGAAAGCAAGACGTTGATGCTGCGCGCGCGCGGCGTCGAGAAGACTTTCACGCTGCATCAGCAGGGCGGTGTGAGCATTGCAGCGCTGGGCGGTGTATCGCTCGATGTGGAGCGCGGCGAATGCGTGGTGTTGTCCGGGCCCTCGGGTGTCGGCAAGAGCACCTTGCTGCGCTGCATGTACGGCAACTATCTGCTGACACGCGGCACGGTTACCATTCGCGACGAGAGCCGCGCATCCGGGTTCCTGTCGCTGTCCCATGCTGAACCGCACGACGTGATCCGCCTGCGCCGCACGACCATGGGCTACGTCAGCCAGTTTTTGCGCGCAATCCCGCGGGTTTCATCCATCGATCTCGTGAGCGAGCCGCTCGTATCGCGCGGCATGAATGAAGATGAAGCGCGCGAACGGGCCGGTGTCCTGCTGGAACGTCTGAACGTGGCGCGCCGTTTATGGACGCTCGCGCCAGCCACGTTCTCAGGCGGCGAGCAACAACGTATCAACATCGCACGCGGGTTGATTGCTGGGCAGCCGCTCTTGCTGCTCGACGAGCCCACCGCATCGCTCGATGCAGAGAACCGGCAGGTGGTCGCCGATCTCATAGTCGACGCGCGCGAGCGGGGCGCGGCGATCGTAGGCATTTTCCACGACGAGGACACGCGCGAACGCGTCGCGACTCGTCTGATCCAACTCAACGCTCCCGCCGGGCAGGCGGCCACGACTACGGAAACCTTGCAGACATGTTGATCAAGAACGCGCGAATCGTCACTCGCGACGAAGAGTTCACAGGTGTTGTACGCATTGCCGACGGACGCATTGCCGAGGTTGCGCCCGGCACGACTTCAGCCGGCGACGCCGAAGACTGGGGCGGCGATTATCTATTGCCCGGCCTCGTTGAACTGCATACGGACAACATCGAAAAACACATCGCGCCGCGTCCCGGCGTGCTGTGGAATTCCGATGCCGCGATCGTCGTGCATGATGCGCAAGTGGCGAGCGCCGGCATCACGACCGTCTTCGATGCATTGGGCATCGGCTCACGTGGGGGCGTGGGTGTGCGCGGCAAGGAGTTGCAGACCAATAACGCGCGGGCAATAGAACGCCTTGCGGGAAAGGGCTTGTTGCGTGTCGATCACTTCCTGCACTTGCGCTGCGAGATCGCGGCGGCGGATGTGCTCGAAGTTTTCGATAGTCTCGTTTCGCATCCTCTGCTTCGGCTCGTTTCGGTGATGGACCATACGCCGGGCCAGCGTCAATGGCACGACCCCGTGCAATGGCGCAAGTATCAGGAGCGTCACGGCAAATGGACCGATGCGCACGCGAACACCATGCTCGACGAACTGACCCGCGATCAGCAGCGGTATGCGCGGCTGCATCGGACGGAGATCGTCGCGCGTTGCAAGGCGCGTGGCTTGCCACTCGCAAGTCACGACGATACGTCGGTCGACCATGTGCTCGAAGCGGCGGAAGACGGCATCGTGCTGGCCGAATTCCCGACCACGCTCGTGGCAGCAGAGGCGGCGCGCGAACGTGGAATCTCGACGATCATGGGTGCGCCGAATATCGTGCGCGGCGGATCGCATTCGGGCAATGTCTCGGCGCTCGAAATGGCAAGGGCGGGATTGCTCGATATCCTGTCATCGGATTACGTGCCTTCGAGCCTGCTGACCGCGACCTTCGATCTCGTCGATAAAGCCGGCTGGTCCCTGCCGCAAGCAATGCGAACGGTGTCATCCGCGCCGGCCAAGGCGGCGGGACTGACAGACCGGGGCGCCATCGCCATCGGCTTGCGAGCGGACTTCGTGCGCGTCGCTATGTCCGATCGTCTGCCGATTCCGCGTGCGACCTATCTGGAGGGAAAACGCGTCGCATAGCGGATCAACAAAGGGTCGATAAAACTGCGATGGGCAATTCTTGACTCAGGCGAGGCGACCTGAGCGTAAGCGCCTTGAGTCTCATGGCGCGACCCATTGCCCCTGGAAGGCGCCATCGTCACGTACATGAAACTGCGCTCTGTGGTGCGGCTCGTTCGACAGATCGAGATAGTCGATGTGCCGCATCGAAACATGCACGAGGCAGAAGTTCTCGTAGCCGAGCAGGGGGTCCGCGGCATCGGGCACCGTGGCCTGGGCAGGGTCATCGATAACACTTCCCGACACAACCGGTGATCGATACAAGATCAACGTACGCGGCCGGCTCGAATTCCACACGGCCAGCTTTTCGGCTTCATCGGTCACGAAAGACGCAATGCCTTCCACGCGAATCTGCACGAGTCGCTCGGCGTCGTACCCGTGCATCGAAATGGCCGGGCGTGCGCGTAGTTCGCGGACTTTCCCGGAACGGATGTCCGTGTGAAATGAAAGACGAGCAAGCTCTTCGTTTGCATCGCGCAATACGATGGTCCGGACCTTGGGATTTCCATCGACGCCTACAGTCGCCGCCTGCAGCACGCTGAACGGCGATCGTCCGGCGCCGGCGCCTGCACGCAAGGAATCCCAGATCGACTTGAACAAGTCCTTCATGTCTGGTGTAGCAGAGGCGCTTGAAGTCACGTGTTGGTCCCGGGTGTGAGGTGAATGGTTCAGCCCTCAGTTTCCTTCAATACTGCCGTTGCTGCTTCGCATGCGCCACGCAGTTGCTCTCGCATCAGGTCCTGCACGCGTTTGTCGCCGGTGGAGATCGCGTCCTTGATCTTCACGGCCTGTTCGAACGATGCCCGCATCCGTCCGCCGCGCGCCATCGCGATCCGTCGCAAGCGCCGTACCGGACCCATGAGGCTCGCGTGCGTTGCCTGAAGCGTGCGGTTATCGGCGAGGGTCATTACGATCGAATAGAAGCGGTCGAGGGCATCCACGTACGCCGCGGGATCATTGGCGGCCACATTCGCACGCATCTCGCCGATCACGTCTTCCAGTTGAGCGCGCCCGAGCGTCGTGATGTTTTCCGCGCAAAGCTGAACGGCGAGGCATTCGAGCGCCGTGCGCACTGTGTAAATCTCCGCAACGTCACGCAGTGTCACGGACCGCACGAACGCCCCTACGCGCGCCACCACGGTCACCAGGCCTTCGCGTTCGAGTTGTGCAAACGCCTCACGCATCGGCGTGCGGCTGACGTTCAATTGCTTCGCGACCTGCACCTCCGATAGCCGGCTTCCCGGCGCCAGCACACCTTCCACGATCGCCTCTCGCAACGCCGGCACGACCACGCCGTCGCTGAGCGAGTCGCCGGACGCGTCGACCATGCGCATTTTCGAGTGATATTTGCGGCCGATGGTTTCGAGCGCCTGCTCGGGCACACGAGCGGTAATTTCCATTTCAGCGGGTTTCGTTGCAGAGGCCATTGACTTTCCGTTGTTCGATGAATACGCTGTATACAGCTTATACAGGCGATTATACAACAGGAGGCTGCTTGGACCACGCGCGCTTGCCGGACCCGGTCGTGATCGATCGATCGGGAGAAATTCTGACCTTTACGCTGAACAATGCCGCCGCCGGCAACGAAATCACTGCGCCCATGTTCGACGCCATGATCGCCGTCTTGCGTAGCGAGGCAACCTTGCCTACGGCGCGCGTGCTGCGCATTCGCGCAAGCGGTGAAACGTTCTGCACAGGGCGGGAACGCGCCGGAACGGACGCGGTTTCGATTCATCGCGAAGTCTCGCGGTTGATCGAATTGAAGCGGCTACTGCGGGCATCGCCGATGATTTCGATTGCCGAGGTGCAGGGCGATGCGCTCGGTTTCGGCTTTGGTCTTGCGATCCTGTGCGACTTCACGCTGGTAGCGGGCAGCGCGAAGCTCGCCTTTCCCGAGATGCGCAAAGGCTTGCCGCCGGCCGCGATCATGGCCTACCTCGGCCGCTATGCCTTGCCCAAGCAAGTGTTCCCGATGCTTCTTTTCGGCGACGCAATCACGCCCGACGCCGCACTGGCCGCCGGCCTCGTGACCCGCGTCTGCGCGCCCGACGCGTTGCAGGCGGACACCGATGCGCTCGTTGAACGAATCCTCGCACTTGACGAAACCGGCGCGCGGCAGTGCAAGTCCTTCTTCCAGAACGCGGAGGAAAGCTCGCTCGAACACAACTTCCGGTGCGCGACGGAAACGCTGACGGTGTCGGCGTTGCGGCTGATGGCATCGAAATAACTGGTCATGCATTACGACAAACCCTCGATGGTTTGCAGGAGACGGAAATGAATGTGAATGCAGGCGCACGCCTGGACCGGCTGCCGGTATCGGGCTTTCACAAGCGCATCATGTGGCTGATCGGGATCGGCATGTTCTTCGACGGCTTCGATATCTACGTGGCCTCGACCGTCCTCGGCGCCACGCTGCAAAGCGGTTTTTCCACGCTCGGCCAAAACGCGCTGTTCGTGTCGCTCACATTCTTCGGCATGATGCTGGGCTCGCTGGCGACGGGTTTTCTCGGCGATCGATTCGGCCGGCGCTTCACGTACCAGACCAACCTGATGGTATTCGGCATCGCCTCACTGGGCGCTGCGCTCGCGCCGAACATGATGGTGCTGATCGCTTTTCGCTTCGTGATGGGCCTGGGGCTCGGCGCGGAAAACGTCGTCGGTTATTCGACGCTGACCGAGTTCGCGCCGCCCGCGTCGCGCGGCAAGATGCAGGGGCTGATGGCCGTGTTCGTGGTCTCGGGCTTGCCGGTGGCGGGATTGATCGGCCTGTTTCTGATCCCTGCCATGGGCTGGCGTGCGATGTTCGTGCTCGGCGGGATCGGCGCAATCGGCGTGTGGTACGCGCGTAAATCGCTTCCGGAGTCCCCGCGTTGGCTGGAGTCGGTCGGGCGCCATCAGGATGCCGAAGTAATTCTTTCGAAGATCGAAACGGAAGTGAAGG
>NZ_CAXTGZ010000140.1:0-12765 GCF_964243625.1 uncultured Caballeronia sp. | reverse complement strand
GATCCGGCTTCCAGGCAATTCGTTCCAGGCAATTCGTCTTTGACCAAGAGTTGTCGGCTCTAACGCAGATCTCGATTGATCCCAGCACCCGAACCATCACGTCGGCCCAACGCAACAGCTGTTGTAGTCACTCGTCAGAGACTTATCTTTATAAGGGTAAAAAGCTGGTGTTGATAGCCGACTGGGATGAAAGCCTTTCAGCCGACGGGAAATGGATAGAGACAACCACCGGGCGAATGCAGAAGGGAAAGTTACATTACGTCACTACGCGAAAGAAGGCAGATCTGAGATGAAACGGGTAGTTAATAGCCAGCAGGAATGTCCCGACAGCAGTCAGCGCCTGTTGACTATCGTCTAAACGGACATGAGTGTCGGGGGCGAAATCGACCGACTCCTGCAATATCACATGGATGCAAATTTTTCATGAGCAACCGTACAACCGGCGTCATTGCACGGCACGATGAAGACGTGGGAGGACCGCATCAAACTTCTGCGTTTGGTTCACCGTCGACAGGACGTGGCACCCGTCTGGCTGACATCCAGAGCGCGAAAAATCCTCTACTCGAGTCCGCTAAGCCACTCCTGCGAGCGCTAGCGGATATGCCAAAATATCTCGAGGCGGACTCAGTCATTGAGCTCCGCTCGTTACTCGAACACGAAGTTCGTGCCTTCGAGAAGCTGTGCGAGCAGGCCAACATCCGGCGCGATCATGTGCTCGGAGCGAGCTATTGCCTTTGCACAGCACTAGATGAAGCTGCGATGCAAACGAAATGGGGCAAGGGCGCAGATGACGGAATGGAATGGATCACCACGGGTCTCGCCTCGAAATTTCATAATGACCGTCAAGGTGGCGACAAGGTCTATTACCTGATCGGCCGCCTGATGACCGAGCCCAAAGAACACCTGGACTTGCTCGAAGTCATCTACCGTGTCCTGAGTCTTGGGTTCGAAGGCCGTTATCGCCATAACGCAGATGGCGCGCGCCAGCACGACGCCGTACGTCAACGCCTCTACACAGAGATCACCTCTCAGCGCGGCCCAGTCCCGGTTGCACTATCCCAGCATTGGGAAAGCGATGCGCACGGCAGAAGCCGCGCGTTCTACGACTTTCCCGTATGGATTACCGTCGCAGTGCTTTCAGTGATCCTGCTCGCATTCTACGGCTACGCAAAATACGAACTGCTGACCCAAAGCACAGCCATACAGCAACATGTTGCAGACATCGCCCGCATGAGGCCACCTCCTGCACCGCCTACTTTGCACCTGAAGGAATTGCTCCAGGACCAGATCGCCGCCGGCAAGGTCAGTGTCGATGAAGACGAACGCCACAGCACCGTCACTTTCCGTGGCGACGACATGTTTGGCGCAGGCAACGCATCTGTCAACGCATCGGTGCAGCCGCTGCTCGCCAAGATCGCGGGGGAAGTGATCAAGGTGCCAGGCAAGGTGACCGTGATCGGCCACAGCGACAACCAGCCGATCCGCAGTCGTGCGTTCCCTTCGAACCAGGCACTTTCCGAAGAGCGCGCCACGCAGGTAATGCAAATGCTTCAGGCCGCGGGTGTGCCTTCAGGCCGTCTCGAAGCCATCGGCAAGGGCGATACCGCGCCAATCGCGGACAACCGGACGTTCCAGGGACGCGCGCAGAACCGGCGTGTCGAGATCAACGTCGCAGAGTGAGCGCCCCGGCGACATCACGGTATTTTTGGGGTTTTAGAATGAAGAAGTTTATATCGCTTACGGCATTGCGGCAGACGGGCGTTTTCGTCGCGCTTGTTGTCGTGGCACTTGTCATCTGGTTCTTGGGACCGCTCGTCGCCTTTGGCGGACTGACGCCGCTCGCGGGTATCGGGGCGCGCGTTCTGACGATCGTGCTGCTGTTTGCAGGGACGTTGATCTTGCTGGCGGGGTGGTCCGTCAGCATTATCTTCGTAGCACTCTTATGTCTGCTGGTCTGGTTCGCTTCGCCTCTGCTTTCCTTCGGGCACGCCCAACCGTTCGAGGCCAATTTTACGAGGATCGTGATCATCGTGGCGATCCTGATGGTCTTTGCCATCTATGGATTGATTAAGTTGAAGGCCCGTCTGATCGCTGACAAGTCGCTTCTGAAACAGATATTGGAATTTGGCATCAAGCAAGAGACTTCCCCGGCGGCAACCCGACTCGAGCTCGTCACTGGGATTGTCGACGCGGCATTGCAGCAGCTCAAATCGATGCGCACGGGCGCACGAGGCCTTGGCCGTCTCTTTCAAGGCAAGCGCTATCTGTATGAACTGCCCTGGTACATCACGCTTGGTTCGAAAAGCGCGGGCAAGACGACTGCCGTGCTCAACGCCGGCCTCGCGTTTCCTGTTGCCGAGCAGATGCAACGGGCTGTCGATCAGCTGGCGGCGACTAGTGGAACTGCGAATGTCGACTGGTGGATGACCAATGACGCTGTCTTAATCGATACCGCTGGACATTACGCGCAGCACGGACAGTCGACCGACAGCGTTGCGGCTATCGCCACTCCTTCAGCGCCCTCCGTTACTATCGAAAACCCAGAAGACGAACTTTCGGCCGCGACCGAATCTGAAAAGACGAAGGCGTCAACGGCAGGTGCGGATGATAAAAAAATTCCTCCGACTGAACAAAAGCCGCTCGTAACACCCGCACAAGTCGATGCCGCCGAATGGCACGGCTTTCTCGCGCTTCTTCGCAAACATCGTCCCCGCATGCCTATCAATGGCGCGATTCTGACGATTGATCTCGCCACCCTGACCAAAGAAGACGACCACGCTCGCTTGGGTGAGATCGCCGCACTGCGCACACGCCTGGCCGACCTGCGCACGGACCTCGGGATTCGCTTCCCGGTTTATCTCGTGGTCACGAAGATGGACCAATTAAGTGGATTCAACGAATACTTCGGGTCTTTGACGGCGGAAGGCCGTTCGCAGATATGGGGATTCACGCTTCCATCCGGCCGCGCAACAGTCGCGCGTGAATCATTGCGTGCGCGTTGCCGGTCGGAGCTCGGTCTGCTCGCGACACGCCTTGCGGAAGGTGTAAATGGTCGCTTGCAGGATGAGCATGATGCAAGCAATCGATGCAAGCTCGTGGCCCTCGATCAGGAATTTTCCGCAATGATCGGGCCATTGGCTTTGCTGATCGATAGCGTTTTCCTCGACTCGCGATACGACACCACGCAACGCGACGAAGCGCTGCGTGGCGTTTATTTCACGAGCGCTGCGCAATCGGGCGCGACGCTTGTCGCCGAGCGACGAACCATTTTGCAGCGCGTCCTGAGTGCTTTTGCAAGCGAGCCGGCGAAAGCGGACGCTACGTCGCAGCGACACCAAAGCTACTTCTTACAGGACCTTCTCACTAAAGTCATATTCCGCGAAGCGCGGCTTGTTCGTCCGAATTTGCATTGGGAATTCCGCTTTCGTCTCTTGCGATTTGTCGGCCATGCACTGGCCGTCTTGCTCTTCGCGTGGCTCGTGAGCGGCATTTGGGTAAGCCTCGGCAACAACCGCGTCTACCTTGACGCAATCGAAGCCAAGACCCGAGTGCTGTCAGCGAAAGTCACGCAGCTCTATAAATCGCCAAAGCCCGAAGCAGTGCCGGACGCGCTCACCGATGCCCGTTACCTTCCGACGTATCCGGGACTCGACTTGTCGTCGCCGGAGAGTAAGTATCGGTACGGGTTGTACGTCGCACCCGACGTCGCAACGGAAAGCCGTCATACATACGACTCGCTCGAAGACACGCTGCTGTTGCCGCAGCTCGTGCATCGCATGGAAGCGGTACTTTCCGATGCCATTGCCCGAAAGGATTCCGAAACAGCCTACGCGGCGTTGCGCACGTATCTGATGCTTCAAGATAAAGCCAAATACAACGCCGACGATGTCAAAGCGTGGGTGTTGTCGGACTGGGCCAATACGGACAGCGCTGCTGTATTCGGTGGACGGGCATCGATGATCGAACATGTCAACGCATTGTTCTCTGCAGACCGTGTCGTCCAATCGCCGTTCGTACGAAACGACGCGCTGATCCAGCAAGCGCGGTCATTCCTGGACGCGAACAACGCAACGCAGCGGCTCTATGAACGCTCGAAAGCGGCAATGCAAAAAGAGGCGCCTGAAGAATTTACGTTGTTGCGCGCTGTCGGTCCGCAAGCCGGCACTGTATTCACGCGTGCAAGTGGAGAGCCGCTTGCACACGGCGTGCCGGGCTTGTTCACCTTCGACGGATACCGCAATCTATTCGACAAGCGTCTCCCCGAATTCGTCCAGATTGCTCGCGATGACGATGCATGGGTCATGGGCCGCAGCCTTCTCGGTGACGCTCAAAAAAAAACGGCTGAAATCGCGCGCGCGGAGGGCTTAACGGCGGATCCGCTGACCGAAGAAGTCCGTCGGCAATACCTGATGGAATATGCGCAACGCTGGGACAATTTTCTCGGCGATATCCGTACGGTCAGCGGCACCAGTCTTGCATTCAACCTGCAGATATTGCGCCGCTTCGCCGCGCCGGACTCCCCATTGTCACGGCTTGCGCAAGCTGCTGTCAGGGAAACGACGTTGACCCGAACCGCAGCCGCCGATGAAAAATCGTTCCTCCAAAAAGCCTCCGGCCAAATCAACCAGAAGGCCGACCAAACGCTCGGCATTCGTGCGGAAGAACGTCTGGAGCGAGAGCTGGTCGATAGCCATTTCGCCGCGTTGCGTGAGGTCGTGACCGGCGCGGGGGACACGCCTGTTGCAGGACAACCCGCTGCGCCAACGGGTGCTCCCCAGCTCGACGCACTAACTGGTCAACTGAACGACTATTACACGGTGCTGACCGTCGCCGACAACGCGTTGACCAACAACAGCATGCCGCCCGCGAGTGACTCCGCTGTGAAACTCAAGTTGACGGCAGAAACGCTTCCTGCGCCGTTTCGCGAGGTGCTGCGCAATCTCGCGATCCAGGGTTCACAGGAGGTGAATCAGGGTATTGGACAGCTACTGTCGCGACAGATGGTGGCAACCATCGGCGATGCTTGTCGTCTCACGGTCGATGGTAATTACCCGTTCGTCCCCGAGAGCAAACAGGACGTGAGCATCGACGACTTTACGCGCGTGTTCGCACAAGGCGGCGTGATCGATGACTTTTTTGTGAAGACGCTCGCCCCTTTCGTCAACACCGCCTCCCGGCCATGGCGATACAAAACGCTGCCCGGCGCAACCGAGCCGGTACAGGGACCTGACTTGATGCCGTTCCAAAAGGCCAAAGCAATTCGAGAAGTGTTCTTCACTGATCCGGGGCAAAAAAAGCTTTCGTGGAAAGCCGAGATCAAGATTCCAGAACTCGATCCGACGATCACCGGCCTTGTGCTTGATATCGACGGACAAAGCGAGCACTACCAGCATGGTCCTGACCGGCCATTTGCCGTGGCATGGCCAGGACCTCGAGGCGGAGTTCATGCGGAGATCACGGCGAATCCGCGCATCCGTCCGGACACATCGACGGTATCGACCGATGGACCATGGGCATTCATGCGCTTGCTGAAAAAAGGCCGTTTGATTGAAACCGCAACATCTGGACGGACCCGCGCGGAGTTTAATTTCGATGGACGCAAAGCCGTGCTCGACATAGTCGGTACGGCAAGCGTGGCAAATCCACTGACAAGCGATGTCTTGCGGACGTTCCAGTGTCCAAGTTCCTTGCCATCGTTCAGTTTGCCTGACAGTGGCCCGCCAGTTGGATTGCCTTCTGCTGTGGCGCAGCCAGTGCGGGCTATGCAAGCTCCAGCTGCGCAGGTCCGGTCAACGCAACATATCGATGAAGAGCCTGCGCTTATTGAGCAAGCACCGCAACGCGGTGTGCAGCAACCAGCAAGCCTGAAGGCAAACGGCGCGCCCGCTCGCGACGATTGGGCGCAGGCCAATTAGGAAGCAACTTTCCTAGAGCTCCGTGCAGACGGTCCACAATGATCTGATCTATTTACGCCTGTCGATCTGAGGTGGCAAGACATTAAAAGCGTGCACGTTCGAGTGGGAATTCTTGGCAGCGACATCACAATAGCGGCTCTAACGCAATCCGGCCTCGCACCAGGAGGTTCGGTCATCGAGCACCGCTTTACCGGCCTTCGGAAAATCGACGCGCAGGCCGTGTATCGTTTCTGCCAGGCACAAGAACAAGCGTGGCGCGAGAAGCGGCGCCTTCGAGAATTGGAAGAATTGCGGGCAAAGTATGGCGGCTTTCAGGGCTACACTGCGTCGACCGCATCCGCGTTTGCGCGCGAGGGTACCGCTTCATCCGTGGACGACTTGACGTCACGGCTCGGACGAGCAAAGGATATGGTTGTTAAAGGGCTGATTAGCGATTCAGAATTCGAAACTATCAAAGCGAGGGTAGTGGCAGAGCTTTTAGATGGCTATGCCGGATTCGACTAGCAGACCCGTTGGTCGAACCCGCCAACATCGTCTTGTAGGGAAAAGCGACTTTCGAACGAGTGCCAGATTTGCCGAGATGGGTGAGTAGCCGGAGCGGTCCAGCCTAAATTGCAGCAACCCGGCACCGCCCCAACCAACAGGGCCGGCCCCGGGCTACAAACCAACCCCCTTACTTACTCGTAGGCATCGCAAACTCGGCGCCCTTCTCGGTGCTCTCTGGCCACCGTTGCATGATCGATTTCTGCCGCGTGTAGAACCGCACCCCTTCCTCGCCGTAAGCGTGCATATCGCCGAAAAGGCTGCGCTTCCAGCCACCAAACCCGTGCCAGGCCATCGGCACAGGAATGGGCACATTGATCCCCACCATCCCGACTTCGATACGGCGACCGAACTCACGTGCAACGTGGCCATCGCGTGTATAGCAGGCCACGCCGTTCCCAAACTCGTGGGCGTTGATCAGATCGACCGCTTCGGTAAAGTCCTTGACCCGCACGCAGGCCAGCACCGGACCAAAAATCTCTTCCTTATAGATGCGCATCTCGGGCGTCACGTTATCGAACAGCGTGCCGCCGGTAAAGAAGCCTTCCTCGTGCCCCGGCACCTTGAAACCACGTCCGTCGACGACCAGTGAAGCGCCCTCCTCCACACCCAGCGCGATATACCCTTCAATGCGTTCCAACGCCTGACGCGTCACGATCGGGCCCATCTCGGCATCGGCTTCCATGCCGTTCTTCACGATCAGCGAACGCGCCCGCTCGGCAAGCCGAGGAATCAACTTGTCAGCGACATCGCCAACAAGCACCGCAACCGAAATCGCCATGCAGCGCTCGCCGGCTGATCCGTAACCCGCACCGACCAGTGCATCGATAGCCTGATCCAGATCGGCATCGGGCATCACGACCATGTGATTCTTCGCGCCGCCGAGCGCCTGCACGCGCTTGCCGTGCTGCGCACCAGTCTGATAGATGTAATTCGCAATCGGCGTGGAACCCACGAAACTGATGGCCTTCACATCGGGATGCACGAGCAGCGCATCGACCACGACCTTGTCACCCTGCACGACGCTGAACACGCCATCGGGCAAACCGGCTTCCTGCAGCAACCCTGCCATGAATAGCGATGCCGACGGATCGCGTTCGCTCGGCTTCAAGATGAAGCAATTGCCCGCTGCAATCGCGACCGGGAACATCCAGCACGGCACCATGCAAGGGAAGTTGAACGGCGTGATGCCGGCAACGACGCCCAGCGCCTGACGCGTGGTCCAGTTGTCGATACCTGTCGACACCTGCTCCGTGAAATCGCCCTTCAGGAGTTGCGGGATGCCGCAAGCAAACTCGATCACATCGATACCGCGTGACACCTCACCCTGCGCGTCGCTGAAAACCTTGCCATGTTCGGCTGTGATGATCGCGGCAAGATCGTCGCGATGCTTGTTCATCAACTCCAGGAAACGCAGCATCACGCGTGCACGGCGAATCGGCGGGGTTTCGCTCCAGCTGGCAAACGCTTTCTTTGCGCCGGCGACGGCTGCGTCGACATCGGCAACATCACCCAGGTGCAGCGTGCGCGCTTCGGCGCCCGTCGCCGGGTTGAAGATCGGCTGGGTGCGCGTTCCCGTGCCGGGTACACGACGGCCCTGAATGAAATGGCCGACGTCCGCGCGATCGCTGAAGCTTTGCATGATGAGGCACCTGATTGGTTTGGTGGAAAGTCTATCGAGTGTAAGAACCCGGGACACGTCTGCAAAGACGTTATGATTGAAATGATTGTTTTCTATGGTGAACAATGGGCATATGGAAACGCAACGAGTCGAGTCTCTCTGGACGCATCTCTACTGGCTGACAATCCTCGCGCAGCAAGGCAGCTATACGCGCGCAGCCACCCGGCTTGGTGTGAGCAAGGCGGCCATGAGTCAAAGAATAGTCGAACTGGAGCGCGCCGCTGGTGTGTCGTTGGTGCAGCGCACCACGCGCAGTGTGCGGCTGACGGAGGCAGGACAACGTCTTGTCGATCAAACGCGCGGGCAGTATGAAGGCATTGCGCAGAGCTTTGCGGGCGTACGCGATTCGGCAGGAATTGCACGTGGAGAGCTGCGTGTGACTGCTCCGGTCGCGTTTGCGCGGCAGCAGCTCGTGCCGCATTTATCGGCGTTCCTAAGGGCAAACCCTGAAGTGCGCGTGCAACTGGAAGTATCCGACAGGATCAGCTCGCTCGCGAGCGAGGGTTTCGATCTCGCGATTCGACACAGCGCCGTCGCGCCCGAAACACATGTTGCCTGGACGCTGTGCAAGACGCGTTCGGTGATCGTGGCAACACGCGCGTATCTGAAGCGTCGTGGCACGCCTTCGACGCCGCAGGAACTGGCCGCGCACGATTGCCTCTTTTACCCGCGCGCGCAAGAGGCCCCCGCGTGGACCTTCGAACGCACGACCGGGCGCAAGTCCGCCACGGGACGCGTCACGGTGCCTATCAACGGACCGTTCTCGGCGAATAACAGCGAGACCCTGCGCGACGCCGCCCTCGATGATCTCGGCGTTGCACTGGTCCCTGACTTCAGCGCCCAAGCCGCGCTACGCGCCGGTCACCTCGTGCGCCTGTTGCCCGATTGGCAACCTACCGGCGTTTTTGCAGAGCAGCTTTATGTAGTACGTCCGTATGCTTCCCACGTGCCACGCGCGGTGACGGCGTTCGTATCGTATTTGCGCAAGACGTTCGAAGATGGATTTTCGGACTAGCGTCCGTGTTTGAAGACCAGCGCTTTAGCTTGCAGCGCGTTTGTCGATCCAGTTCACGATCTCGGCGTGATACGTGCGCGGCGCTTTCGCCACAGTGCGGGCCGCCAGTCCCGCGAGTGTCTGCGCTTCGAGCACCTCTTGCATGCGCTTCTCGGCCTCGATCATGACCGCATGAATGGAACATGTGCCGCTTGTGGCCCACTTGGGAGCGGTATCGCCAAATATTGCGCAGCGCGCGCGAATCTCGCGGCAATCGAAAAGCGGCTTGGGTCCGTCGATGGCTTGCACCACGTCGAGCACAGTGATGCGCTCGGCAGGACGCGCGAGCGCAAATCCTCCACGTGCGCCTTCGGTAGCGACCGTCAAGCCGGCCTTATGAAGCTTGGTGAAAAGCTTCGCCACGTAATCCACCGACAATCCCTGCAGTTCCGCCAGATCCCGCACGCTCGCCTCGCTGACACCAGCCGGCGCGTCGGTCAGATACAGCAGGCAATGCAGCGCGTACTCGACGCCTGAACTGATGTGACTCATTCCATCTCCGACTCATCAAATCCTAGTTTAGGCATTCTATTCCATCCGGAGGCGGGAGGCAATGCTCGTCTTCTCAGCGATGAAAATCGCGTCATCTGCATATTCCTGACGGCTATCTCTCCATATAGCGACATGCAATATTCGGATCGATGTGCGATATCATCGCACTTGCAAGATCTATCTACGACTTGTACAGTCGTAGATATCGCAGGAAATTACGGCGACCCGATTAACGAATTGAAAGCGAAAAATGACTGATAGTCCCAAGAGAATTCTGGTGATAGGCGCCGGCTTCGCCGGCATGTGGAGCGCGCTTGGCGCAGCTCGTTTGATCGATGCCGCGAATACGAACGGCGAGCCCATCGAAGTCGCCTTGATTGCGCCCGAACCCCAGTTGCATGTTCGCCCGCGCCTTCATGAAACCAACCCGCTTGGTCTGAAAGCGCCGCTGTTGCCGCTCTTCGATGCAACCGGCGTCCGCTTCATCCAAGGCAGCGTGCGCGATATCAAGGCCGCGGATCACACTGTCGAAGCAGTGAATGCGGACGGCAGCACATTCACCGTACACTACGACAGGCTGGTGCTCGCCAGCGGCAGCGCGCTGTTTCGTCCGCGCGTTCCGGGCCTGGACACGGCCGCGTTCAGCATCGATCAGATCAGCGACGCCGCGCGTCTGGAAGCGCATCTGCGTGGCCTCGCCAATCAGCCTGATTCGTCCGCGCGAAATACGGTTGTTGTCGTAGGCGCGGGTTTCACCGGGATCGAAATCGCGACGGAATTGCCCGAACGCTTGCGTTCGTTCCTGGGCGCGAACACTGCAGTCAGGGTGATCGTGATCGAGCAAGCGGGCGCGGTGGGTCCGGACCTGGGCGCCGGGCCGCGGCCGGTTATTGAGCAGGCGTTGACCGGACTCGGCATCGAGGTGCGTCTGAACGTTGCGGTGAGCAGTATCGATACTGATGGCATCGTTACGTCGGACGGCGAGCGTATCGAGGCGAAGACGGTGATCTGGACAGCAGGCATGCGCGCCAATTCGCTGACGAAACAGCTCAACGCCGAGCGCGATCCGCTCGGGCGTCTACACGTGGATGCGAACTTGCGCGTGCTGGGAATGGACGATGTATTCGCCGCCGGCGACGTCGCTTTTGCCACCACCGACGACCTCGGCAATCACGCGCTCATGTCATGCCAGCATGCAATGAACATGGGCCGGTTCGCGGGACATAACGTGGCGGCCGACATGCTTGGCAGCGAGCCTCTACCTTATCGTCAACCGGTTTATGTGACGTGTCTCGATCTCGGGTCGTGGGGCGCGGTCTTCACCGAAGGATGGGACAGGCAGATCAAGCTCGTTGGCAACGAAGCGAAAGCGCTCAAGCGCCAGATCTGTACCGAGTGGATTTATCCGCCGGCAGCGGATAGAACAGCCGCGTTCGATGCCGCCGATCCGAATGTCACTGTCGTAGCTTGAGCACCTTGCCATTGTCGTTGCGCGTGGAGCACGTCCTCTGCGCGCAACGACGTCAATTGCCGGTACAACGCTGGCGCGGTTGCGCCTTCAGTGTTCAGCAAGAGCACGTGCGAATGCTCATCGAGTGCAAGCGCAATGCGCTCTTTTGCGTCGCCAGTTGCTTGAATCAATCCCGCAAGTCCAGCCGCTCCGGACTCTCCCGCCACGACGGGAATATCCTGCTTTGAACCGGCAGCAAGAATGCGCATGGCTTCGATGGCGGCTTCGTCTGACACGGTCATGAACGCGTCGGCGAGAACGCTCAGAAAGCGCCACGCCAGCGGCGACGTTTCTCCGCATGCGAGTCCGGCCATGACCGAATCCACGGAACCCGTTGCATGGGCTGCATGTCCTCGAAGCGCGCTTTGATAAAGACACTCGGCCTGATCCGGCTCCACGATGATGAAACGCGGCCGTTGCTCACCGTCGCGCTCTGCAAAATAGCTGATCACCCCGGCAGCCAATCCACCCACCCCGCCTTGAATGAACACATGCGTATAGGGCCGGCCATCGTTTTGTTCGATTGCTTCCGCAGCGATGGTTCCATAACCCTGCATCACGTCGCGCGGAATCGTTTCGTAACCGTCGTACGAGGTATCGGACACGACGTGCCAGGCATTTTCCTTCGCAAGCCGCGCGGCTTCCGTCACCGACTCGTCATAGTTGCCCTCGATCTGCACGATCTCCGCGCCGAGTGCCGCGATTGCCAGCCGCCGTTCATCGTTCACGTGCTTATGCAACACGATCACACATCGGCAACCGATACTGCGCGCCGCCGCGGCCAATGCGCGGCCATGGTTGCCATCGGTTGCGCTGATCACGGTGAGGTTGCGCAGCAGCGTCGTATAGTGTCTATCGATCAGTTTTGCAGCGTCAAGATCGTGGCCCTGGAAGAGCCTTTTAATCAGCCGCATCAATGCGATCGGCGCACCAAGCGCCTTGAAACTCCCCAACGGCGATCGATGCCCTTCGTCCTTCACGCGAATCGATCCCACTCCCAGTCTTGAGGCAAGATCCGGCAAGTCCCAAAGAGGCGTCGGTCCCGCGTTCAACCCGTCCCATGCCGATAACCACGCGCGGCTTTCATCGGCGGCATGGATGTTGAGAATCTGGCGAAGCGAATCGTCGTAGTCATTGCGGCGCGCATTGGCGTTGATTTGAAGCATCAGACTGTCCTCTGGACGTTTTCAACGGGTAATTTCAAACGCACGATCTCCGCAAAATAGCGCGCGCCGGTGGACAGGATGGCGTCGTTGAAGTCGTATCGTGCGTTGTGTAGCGGAGTCGCACCGGCTTCGCCTCCGGCACCATTACCGATAAACGCAAAGTTGCCCGGCACCACTTCGAGGAACGCGCCGAAGTCTTCGGAGATCATCATCGGTGCGACGTTGCTGTCTACGTTGTCCGCACCCACAATCGCCGTGGCCGCTGCAATCGCGGTCGCAACGCATGGAGGCGTGTTGACGGTCGGCACGAACTCATGCGTGTATTCGAACGTGCATTGCGCGCCGTGCGCAGCACAGATGCCTTCGCACACGCTACGCATGCGCTGCTCCAGCAGCCTTTGAAC
>NZ_CAXTGZ010000139.1:0-12879 GCF_964243625.1 uncultured Caballeronia sp. | reverse complement strand
ATACCCCGTCACGCTAACCGCGCCGTGACGTTTGCTCATCTTCTCGCCCTGCTCGTTGAGCACGGTCGGCAAGTGCGCGTACACCGGCACCTCGCCATCCAGCGCACGCAGGATGTTGATCTGCCGCGGCGTGTTGTTCACGTGGTCATCGCCGCGAATCACGTGGGTGATTTTCATGTCGAGGTCGTCCACGACCACGCAGAAGTTGTACGTGGGCGTGCCGTCCGGACGCGCGATCACCAGGTCGTCGAGTTCGTCATTCGAGATCTCGATGGTGCCCTTTACCGCGTCGTCCCAGCTCACCACGCCGCCAATCGGATTGCGGAAGCGGATCACGGGCGACACGCCTTCGGGAATGGGCGGCAGCACCTTGCCCTCTTCGGGGCGCCACGTGCCGTCGTAACGGGGTTTTTCGCCGGCGGCGCGCTGGCGTTCACGCAATGCGTCGAGTTCTTCCGTCGACATGTAGCAGTGGTATGCAAGGCCCTTGTCGAGCATCTGCTTGAGCACTTCGCGATACCGCTCCATGCGCTGCATCTGATAGATCGGACCTTCGTCATAATCGAGGCCGAGCCATTCCATGCCCTCCAGAATGGCGTCCACGGATGCGTCGGTTGAACGCTCCAGGTCGGTGTCCTCGATACGCAACACGAAAACGCCCTTCATCTTGCGCGCGAACGCCCACGGATAAAGCGCGGAGCGAATGTTGCCGAGGTGGATGAAGCCTGTGGGGCTGGGAGCGAAACGGGTACGGACTTGGGTCATGTGCGGTGTGCTCGATAGCTCAAATGCGCATGCCGGCACGGACTGCCAGACAGGCGATACATCGGGGAACGGCTTGGGGCAAAGTGTTTTCGCGCCGTGTTCCGCGCGGTTACTGATTAACACTGCAAGCGCTCAATGCGAGATGGAATTATACCTGCCGGGGACTTTCGACCTGCGGCGGCCGGTCATCATGTTTTATCATGTCCGCCGCTACAGGACGACGTATCCGAACGGCCAGGTCCGCCGACCGGACGCGCGCCTCCCGCTTGATCCGCTTGATCCGCTTGATCCGCTTGATCCGCTTGATCCGCTTAAATACGCTTCGTTCGCCGCAAAGCAGGAGAACTCCTTGAAATCGCCGCTTCCCCCGCCGCTCCCTCCTTCGCCTCGCCTGTCCGGCTTGTCCCGCCGGGCGTTCTCTCTCGGCTGCGCGTCCGCGGTCCTCAGCGCCTGCACGACGGCTACCACGTCTCAAACATCGTCCAGCTCAGCGGGGACATCGGGCGTCACGCCGGCTTCGCCGGTCGCGACATCGCCGCAGCGACCCGTCCGCATCGGTCTTGCACTCGGCGGCGGCGCAGCGCGCGGGTTTGCGCATATCGGCGTGATCAAGGCGCTCGAAGCGCGCAACGTGAAGGTGGACCTGCTGAGCGGCACGAGCGCGGGATCGGTGATCGCGGCGTTATCGGCATCGGGGATGAACGGGATTGCCATCAACAAACTCGCGCTCACCATGGACGAAGCGTCGATCAGCGACTGGGCCATGCCGTTTCGCACGCGCGGTTTCCTGCAAGGCGTGGCGCTGCAGAATTACCTGAACAAGACGCTCGATAACAAGCCGATCGAGAAGATGGCGAAACCGCTCGGGATCGTTGCAACCGACCTGAAAACCGGCCAGCCGATCCTGTTCCAGCGCGGCAATACGGGCATTGCCGTGCGTGCATCGTGCAGCGTGCCGTCGATCTTCGAGCCCGTGAAGATCGGCGGCCACGAGTATGTGGACGGCGGACTGGTGAGTCCGGTGCCGGCCGCTTTTGCGCGCAAGATGGGTGCGGACTTCGTGATCGCGGTGGATATTTCAGCGCGTCCGGAAACGGCGCTGACGCAAAGTTCTTTCGACGTGCTGATGCAGACCTTCACGATCATGGGCCAGACCATCAAGGCCTACGAGCTCGATAAATACGCCGACTTCGTCATTCGCCCGAACCTCGCCGCCATGAGCGGCAGCGACTTCAGTCAGCGCAATGCGGCGATCCTGGCGGGCGAAGAAGCCGTTGCCAGGATCTGGCCCGATCTGCAACGGCAACTGGCGGCCAAAGGCGCTGCCGTCTGAGAGGACGGAAGCGCCCAGGGGCCTTAGTGCGACGGCGCGTCTCGCAGCGCCTTGACCTTCGCCGCGGTGACATCGCCGGGTTGGCCGCCCCAGCCTGAACGAAGATAGTTCGCGAGTTGCGCGAGTTCTTCGTCGTTGAGCGTCTTGGCGAACGCCGGCATTGCCTGCAGGCTCTCCGTGCCCGGGAACGCCGACGCTTCCACGCCATCGAGCATCGCGACGAGCATGTTGTGCGGATCGGCCTGACGCAGCGTGGAACTGCCTTGCATCGATACCGACACGTGCGGCTTGCCTTCCCCGCCGAGTCCGTGACACCCCGCGCACACCGCAACGTAGGTGTTGCGGCCAGCGGCGACCTGAGCGGCATCCGCCGATCCCGGCTGTACGGGTGTTGGCGGCGGCGGTGCGTCGCCCAGCAGATAAACCGACATCGCGCGCAAGTCGCCCGGCGACAGATATTGCGTGCTCAGATAAACCACCGGATGCATCTCTCCGAACGCGGGTCCCTGACGGCTGATCCCGGTCGCGAAGAATGTTTGCAGGTCGGCGCCGGTCCATCCGCGCGCGACGAGCGCGGCGGGTGTGATATCCGGTGGAACGACGCGTCCGAGATCCGATCCGTGCAGCGCCTTCGCCCCGTTCATCTGCCCGAACGCGCCACGCGGCGTGTGACATTCGGCGCAATGGCCCAGCGCGTTAGCCAGATATTTCCCGCGCGTCCAGTCAGCCGACGTTCCAACGGATGCATCCGGCAAGCTGTCTTTCAGGAACAGCATGTTCCAGAACATCACGGCAAACCGCATGTTGAACGGGAACTTGAGGTCGGGCTTGAGGTTCGGCACAGCAGCCGGTTTTTGCGCCATCAAGTAGGCGTAAATGTCGTCGCTGTCCGCACGTGTCATTGTCCGGTACGACGTGTAGGGCATCGCCGGATAAAGCTGGCCGTCGGGCGTCACGCCATCGTGCAGGGCCTTGTAGAACTCGGCCGCCGTCCATTTGCCGATGCCATGCACCGGGTCCGGCGTGATGTTCGTGCCATAGAAGGTGCCGAACGGCGAGCCGAGCCGCACGCCGCCCGCAAACGGTGCGCCGCCGGAACTCGTGTGGCACGCGGCGCAATCGGCGGCCTTCGCAAGATAACGGCCGTGTGCGATCTGATCGGGCGTGGACGTGCGCGCATCGACGGACGTATTGTCGGGTGTCTTGCTACACGCCGCCAAAGTAGACAGGGCCGCGATGCATAACGCCAGGGCGCCAAGACGAAGTGAGGATGTCGTGCTCATGCGGAATCCTTGACGAGCCCGGGCGTGTTCATCACCACGTCCTTTACCGCTTCGTAATAGCGTACATAGCCTGTGCATCGGCAGATGTGGTTGTCGAGCGCCTTCATGATCTCGCTATCCACCGATGCCTTCGAGATCGGCTCGCGCTTCAGACGTTCGATAAAAACCGTCGCAGCATTGACGAATCCCGGCGTGCAGTACCCGCATTGAAAACTGAAGTGCTCAAGGAATTTTTGCTGCACCGGCGAGAGTTCGACAATCTCGCCTTGCTCGTTCTTCGAACCGTGACCTTCGATGGTCCGGATCTTCTTGCCATCGAAGAAATGCGCGCCCGTGATACACGAACGCACTTCCTCGCTGGTTCCGTCGGGCTTGTCGAGAATCACCACGCACGCGTGGCAGACGCCCTGCCCGCAGCCGAGCCGCGAGCCCGTCAGACCGACGTATTCGTGCAGGAAGTCGATCATCATCAGCCCGTCGGGCGTCTGGACCGGACCGGTCGCCACCCCGTTGATGGTAAGCGACAGAGGCTTCATCTGGATCATGCTGGTTTGATTAGGGGCCGTCATGCGAGCGCCTCCTGAATGTTTTGAGGCGTGACGGGCAAGTCGTTGAACCGATGCCCGATAGCGTGCGCAATGCCGTTGACGATTGCTGCCACCACCGGAATCATCACCACTTCCGCAATGCCCTTCGGCGGATCGGTTTCGGACAAGGGCGGCAGCACTTCGCCGGTCTGGGTCCAGACGGCGACATCGCTTGCGCGCGGCAGGTGATAGCGGTTGAAGTTCCAGGTGCCGTTGCCGGGACCTTCTTCGTAAAGCGGCAAATACTCGTGCAGCGCGTGGCCAATACCCATCGCCAGGCCGCCCTGCAACTGGCCCGACACGAGTTCCGGCGAAAGCATGTTGCCGCACTCCATGATCGAGTGATGCGAGAGCAGATCCACGCGGCCGCTTGCTTCATTGACCGAGAGTTCGACCAGCGTTCCGACCGCGCTGTAATACGTCACGGCCGCGTTATTGCGCTGAACAGGCGCGATGAAAACGCGCTTGCGGTTCACAGCGTGATACGCGGGCGCAGCGGGTGCGGCTTCGCCCTTTTTGGCTTCCCCTTTTTTGGCTTCCCCTTCGCCGAAGAGCAGCGACAACCCGTCTATTGGCAAACGGTCCGTTGCGCCACGGATGTCGAACTCGGCTTCGGTCCATTGCCACCGGTTGAACACGTGCACGACCGCGCCCGTGACGAGCCCGAGTTCGTGGGCCTTTTTCGCAAGTTGTTCTAGCGGCAGGGGTTCGAGACCCGCCGCGGTCAGCTTGCCGTCCACCCAGCGCGCATCTTCGCGCCGGACGACCAGCGGCGCGGCCTGACCACCGCCAATACCGCCCCCCCAGATGGACATGGCTGCAGGCCACAAGCCATGAGTGAAGACGACGCGCGCCGCTTCATGCGTGCTGTGCGTGAAATAGAACGCCGAATTCGTGGCACTCGAGGGCGATGCCAGCTCCGGCGTCCATCGCGGATTCGCCGACACTTTGTCCTGCTCGGCTTGCGACATCATGTACGGGTCGCCGCTCGTGATCATCGGCAATTCGGGCCAGTCGACAATTGCCATGCGAACCTCCGCCGCCGGCTTGCCGAGCCACTTCGCGCACGCGATTGCCTGCGACGTGGAAATGCCCGTGCCGATTTCAGCGGCGGTGTGCTGCAGCTTGATCGTGCCGTCGGCCGCGATCTCGACCTTAGCAAAAGAAGCCTCCGCGCCCGTGCCGAAATCTTTCTGCACGCAGGCGAACCCCACGCCGTACCGGTTGCCCGGATGCGCGAATTCGTACTCGGCCTTCTTCTTCGCGCGTTCGGTCCAGAGCGGATGAACCTTGGCTTTCTGCAGGACTTCGTCGACGCGAATCGCGCCCGCCGGGATCGCGCCCTGCGTGTTTTTCATGCCCGAACGCAGCGCGTTTTTCAACCGCAAATCGATGGCGTCCGTTTCGAGCTGCCCGGCCACTTCATCGATCAGCATCTCGGTTGCAGCCATGGTCTGCAGCGTGCCATAACCGCGCGCGGAACCGGCATCGATTGCACGCGATGCGGTCGCCACACCCAACAGATCGCTTTTCGGAAAGTAATAGATCGACTGCGCGGCCGACGCGCCCACCATCGCGACCGATGGTGAAAAATTCGAACGCCCGCCGCCGTTGACTTCGAGCTCGGCGTTGAACGATTGCAGCATGCCGGTTTTCTTATCGACACCGATCCGGTAGTGCATCTTCGACGCATGACGCTTGATGGAAGTCTGGAACTGCTCGTAGCGGTCAAAGGCAAGGCGCACCGGCCGGCCATCGCCGTACATGGCGGCGACCAGGCCGTAGAACGGCACGTTGTAGTGATCCTTCGACCCGTAACCGACGGTCGATACCGGGTGCACGAAGAGGTTTTTCACCGGAAACCGGCACTTCGCCGCCATACCCGCGGCGCTTGCTGCGACTTCGGTCGGCCCTTGCGTGGGCACAACCATGTGCAGCGACTGCGTTGACGCGTCGTACCAGCAATTCGCGTTGTCGGCTTCGAGCGCGGCGGTATCGACGGATTGCGTCGTGTAGTGACGATCCAGCACCAGCCAGTCTGCCGGCGGATGGTCCAGTTCATCGCGCAACTTCTCGGCATGGAACATGCCCTGCTGATCGAGCTTGCCGTTTGCATTGCCGGCGGCCCACAGCGGCTCGTGCTTGCGCATCGCGCTTGGGAACAGCATGGTGTCTTTCAAGCTCGAGAACGTGTCCTCGTCGAACGGGGTTGCACCGCCGACGCGCACGAAGCGAAACGTGCCCCATGGATCGCGTTCGAGCGGCCCGGTCTTCGCGCCGTAGCGGATGACGTCTTCGTGGAACTGCAGCGCGTCTTTCGCGAAGCGAAAGCGCGCGAAGTCGTGATAGATCAGCATCGCGACGGCATGGCCCAGATAGGCCGGCGTCTTGCCCCGAGGCAGGAGCATGTCGTCGCCATAGAAGGCGGGGAACGCGAGACCGTCACGCGCCAGATCCTCGGCCGTGACGATCCGGTCGGGTTTCAGTTCGTCGCCAAGCAGGCCGAGATCGAAGCCCTCATAGGTCCGGTCGGCCTGCGTCGTGCGCAAGATCAACGCATGGGACTGCTGGTTCGGCCAGTGCGGCATGTCAGCGGCGCGTACGTCACGAGCGAACACCTTGGACCCGGTGACCTTTGCAATCCCGTCGATACGAAACTTCGCGCGGCCGGTCGCCGCATCCCATTGGATCGGCGTCAGCACCTTTTCTTCAAACAACGCGGCGAAAGCGCGACTGCCAAGCGGCGCGATGATGACAGTCAGTCCTGCAACGACGCTCGCCTTAAGAAAACCACGACGCGATCGGTCGAGTTCCCCCATATCACTCTCCTCACCCAAGCGACTCAACGCCCTTAGGTCACATTCAATCAAATTCCGGAACTCATTTCGGATTCCGAAACTATTAACTTTTAGAACCAGCCGTTTATTCGTTGCAAAGGAAGAATGACGGGGTTAAAAAGCGCTTCCGATCCTAAACGCACTTCGGTTCGTCAGGGTGCAAGGATTTGCAGCAGCCTGTTTCGAATTTCAACATGCGCTTTTATTCACTTCGAAACGCTTTGACGGCATTTGCGTGATTGGCTGCGGCAGGGAGCCGCAGTCAGCGTGAAAAGCTGGCGATTGTACGTGGCAAGGTTGCTTGCAGGCAGCGATCAGGGTGTCAAGTTTTGTCTTGAGCGCGTCAGCATGCCTGAGTTGTTTCGATCAACGACAAAAGCCCGCCTTCTTTCGAAAGGCAGGCATGTGTAGCTGGCTGGCGCGTCTCTATCAGCCGGCCAGTCAGATCATTTCAAATAATTTAATTGTCGCCGTTGCCACCAATCGTGGCGCTAACTCGCTGGCGCAGATCCACGCCGTCGATGGGGAACGTCGCTTCGATTCGACGAGCGCCGGTATAACGCTTTTCCCAATAGCTGTTGTCCATGTCGTCGACACGGATCGTGCTGCCCGTGGACGGCGAATGCACAAACTTGTTGTCGCCAATGTAGATGCCGACATGCGAGAACGAACGGCGCATTGTGTTGAAGAACACCAGATCGCCGGGTTTCAGCTCGCTCACGCGGACCTTTTCACCAACCCGGCTCATTTCTTCCGCGCGGCGCGGCAGCGTCATGCCAAGCGTGTCCTGAAACACGTAGCGCACAAAGCCGCTGCAATCCAGGCCGGAGTCCGGCGTGTTGCCGCCCCAGCGGTAACGCACGCCGATCATGTTGAGCGCGCCGACGACCACGTCGCCTGCCTTGCTCGCCATGCCGGAAAGAAAAGAACGCGTACCGCCAGTTGTAGAAGCGGGTGCCGGAGAAGATGAGGTGCTTGTCACGTTGCTGGATCCTGCAACGGGATAGATGTCATTCGCTGCTTTCGGCGACGAAAAAATGCCGTTGCTGGCATTTTGGCTCGAAATGTTGACTTCGTCGGCGAACGCACCGCTAGCTGCTGTCATCATCAGGCCGATCAACATGCTGGCTGCTGCGCGCGCGCATGTCTGAGTCAAGGTCAATGGCTGCATCGGTCGGTAAGTTTGGGGTGAAAAGTCTGAAAAATCAGGGCGATGCGGAAAAAGTTTGCTCGATACTAGCCAGATATTATTTACATGTCAAAAGGCATAGAAAAATACAATTAAGATGCGCACCTAATTGGTGAAAATTAGGCCGCGATCGCAGCTTTCAGTAACTTTCTTGTGTATTCGTGGGACGGCATGGCAAAAATATTCTCCACATCACCGGTTTCCACGACAGTTCCGTTCTGCATGACCACCACCCGGTGTGCCATTGCGCCGATGACCTCCAGGTCATGGCTGATAAAGACATAGCCCAGGTTGTACTTCTGTTGTATGTCGGCTAGCAGACGTAAAACTTGATGTTGAATTGAAACATCGAGTGCGCTGGTGGGCTCATCGAGGATCAGGATGCGCGGTTCGAGCACCAATGCGCGGGCAATGGCGATTCTCTGACGCTGGCCGCCGGAAAACTCGTGCGGATAACGATTCAGGCAAGTCCGATCCATGCCGACTTCCCGCAGGACCGCCACGACCTTTGCGTGACGGGCGGCAGCGTCGAGCCCGGGACGATGCAGCGCCAGCCCCTCCCCCACGATCCGCTCAATGGTCTGGCGGGGCGAGAGCGAGCTGTACGGGTCCTGAAACACGACCTGCATGTTCGATCGCAGCACCGTCTGCTCACGGCCACGGTAATCGGCGAGCAAACGCCCCTGGAACTCGACCTGTCCGTGCGAGGTCCGCTGCAAACCGAGCAACGCCATGGCCAACGTGGATTTGCCTGAGCCCGACTCGCCGACAATGCCGAGCGTCTCGCCCTGCCGCACGCTTACGGAAACGCCGTCGACCGCCTTGAACGCGCCGCGCCGGAACCAGCCGCCCACGCCCGCGATCTTCGTGGCGAATTCCACCGATACATCCTTCGCGTCGAGCAGAACTGGCGACAACGGCAACACCGGCAACACTGTCCGCTCCGGTTTGCTCTGGAGCAGGCGGATCGTGTACGGATGCTGCGGCGACGCGAAAATCGATTCCACCGTCCCGCTTTCCACCAGCACGCCCTGCTCCATCACAGCCACGCGCTGCGCAAATTTGCGCACCAGGTTGAGATCGTGCGTGATCAGCAAGACGGCCATGCCACGCGACGCGGCTTCATCGCGTTGAAGTTCGAGGAGCAATTCCACGATCTGCGCACGGATCGTGACGTCGAGCGCCGTCGTGGGTTCGTCGGCGAGAAGCAGGCGCGGGCGGCACGCAAGCGCCATCGCGATCATCGCGCGCTGCCGTTGTCCGCCGGAAAGCTGATGCGCATACCGGTCGATGCGTTTTTCCGGCTCGGTAATGCCCGTGCGCGCCAGCAGGTCGATCGCGCGGCGACGGGCATCGCGTGCCGATACACCATCGTGCAGCACGATGGTCTCGATGATCTGGTCGCCTATGGTGTACAGCGGGTTGAGCGCCGTCATTGGCTCCTGGAAGATCATCGCGATGTCGGAACCGCGCAGCTTGCGCATCTCCGGCTCGCTCTTCGAGAGCAACTCCTGGCCGTCGAACCGGATCGACCCGGTCAGGTCGGCATCGCGTAAAAGACGGAGGATCGATAACGCCGTCACGCTTTTGCCCGACCCCGACTCGCCCACCAGCGCAACGCGCTCACCGGCTGCGATCCTGAGGCTGACGCCATCGACCGCCATGGTGTCGCCAAAGCGCACCCGCAAATCCGCGATGTCCAGCAACGGCGCGCTCATTTCCCGCCTCCGGCCTTGATGGCATCCGAGATGCGGGTGTCGAGCGCATTACGCAGCGCGTCGCCCATGAACGTGAGCAGCAACAGGGTCGCGACCAGCACGCCAAAAGTCGATAACGAGATCCACCACGCGTCGAGATTCGCCTTGCCTTGCGCGAGCAGTTCGCCAAGCGACGGCGTCGGCGAAGGCACGCCGAGGCCGAGAAAGTCGAGGCTCGTGAGCGCGAGGATGGCGCCGCTCATGCGAAACGGCAGGAACGTGATAACGGGTGTGAGGCTGTTGGGCAGGATATGCCGCCAGATGATCTGCGCATTCGACAACCCCATCGCCCGCGCCGCGCGAACATAGTCTTGCGTGCGGTTGCGCAGGAACTCGGCGCGCACGTAATCGGACAAGCCTATCCATCCGAAAAGCGAAAGCAGCACGACGAGCAGCAGCAAACTCGGCTCGAAGATGGACGCAAAGATGATCAGCAAATAAAGCTCGGGCAGCGCGCTCCAGATTTCGATCAGGCGCTGCCCGGTCAGGTCGGTGCGTCCACCGAAGTAACCCTGTACCGCGCCGGCCAGCATGCCGAGCACAGTGCCGATTGCGGTCAGCACCAGCGCGAAGATCACCGAGACGCGGAATCCGTACAGAAGCCGCGCGAATACATCGCGGCCGCGGTCGTCGGTGCCGAGCCAGTTTTCGCGCGATGGCGGCGCCGGGTTCGAGCCCTTCGAAAAGTAGTTCAGCGTGTCGTAGTAGTAGTGATTCGGCGGATAGACGGCGAAGTTGCTGCCCTCGCTGAAACGGTCGCGAATGTACGGGTCGAGGTAATCGGCGGGTGTCGGGAAGTCACCGCCGAAGGTGGTTTCCGAATACGTCCTCACCAGCGGAAAATAGAGCTGCCCCTGATAGCGAACGACCAGGGGTTTGTCGTTGGACCATAACGGTCCGGCCAGGCTGATTGCAAACGCGATCACGAAGATCACGAGGCTCCAGTAACCGAGCCGGTTGCGTTTGAAGCGCTGCCAGACGCGTCGTCCGGGCGTGGTCGAGACAGGCGCACTCAATGGTTTTGCGTCGCTGTCGCGGGGCGTGCGGAGCATGGACTGGTTCAACTCAACGCTCCAGTTGTTCGAATTGAATGCGCGGGTCGACCCACACATAACAGAGGTCGGAGATGAGCTTGGTGGCAAGTCCGATCAGCGTGAACAAGTACAACGTGCCGAGCACGACCGGATAATCACGCCGCACGACGGATTCGTATGAAAGCAGGCCGAGTCCATCGAGTGAAAAAAGCGTTTCGATCAGCAAGCTGCCCGTGAAAAACGCACCGATGAACGCGCCGGGAAATCCCACGATCAACGGCAGCAATGCGTTGCGAAAGACGTGCTTCCACAGCACCGTGCGCTCGGACAAGCCCTTTGCCCGCGCAGTCAGAACGTATTGCTTGCGGATTTCATCGAGAAAAGCATTCTTTGTCAGCATGGTGATCACGGCGAAACTGCCGACTACCGATGCAATGATCGGCAACGTGATATGCCACAGGTAGTCCGCGATTTTCCCGCCAAGACTAAGGGTCGCCCAGTTGTCGGAAGTGAGATTGCGCAGCGGAAACAGTTGCCAGAACGAGCCGCCACCGAAGAGCACGAGCAGCAACACGCCGAGCACGAAACCCGGAATCGCGAAGCCGATCAGTACGAGCAAGCTGGTGGTCACATCGAATGTGGAGCCATTGCGCACCGCCTTTGCAATGCCGAGCGGCACCGATATCAGATAGGTAATAAAAAACGTCCACAAGCCGATGCTGATCGACACCGGCAGTTTCGATACGATCAGCGACCACACGCTTTGATGCCGGAAATAACTATCGCCAAGGTCGAAGCGCGCGAAACGGCCGAGCATCAGGAAGTAGCGTTGGAGCGGGGGTTTATCGAAGCCGTATAGCGCGCGGAGTTGCGCGACTTGTTGCGCGTCCACGCCGGTATGCTGGCGCATGCCGAAACTCGTGCCCTGCTCGCCGCGCCGCAATTCGTGCACGGCCTGCTCGACCGGTCCGCCCGGTACGAACTGGATCACGGCGAACGTGAGCGTGAGGACACCGAGCAAGGTCGGGATCATCAGCAAGATGCGTTTGAGGATGTAGCTCCACATAAGCGGCGCTCCGGTTGAATGCTTTGATTTACTGCGCGGTCGGCTGCGCGGGTTTGAACCACCACGTGGACGTGATCCAGTCCTCGGCGGTGTAGTAGAGCGGCAAGGTCGCTGGATACGCGAGCGTGTTGCGATAAGCGACCCGGTGCGACGCCGTGTACCAATGCGGGATCACATAGTAGCCGTGCATCAGCACACGGTCGAGCGCATGGGTGGAATCGAGAAGCTGCTCGCGTGTCTGCGCGCCGATCAGCGTATGCACGATCGAATCGACCGCCGGCGACTTCAAGCCGATGTAATTATCCGAACCCTGCTGATCCGCCGATTTGCTGCCGAACCGCGTCTCCTGCTCCGTGCCCGGAATCTGCACGTCGGGCATGCGGATGCTCGTGACGTCGAAGTCGAACGCGTCGAGTCGTTTCTGGATCAACGCGAAATCCACCGTGCGGAAGTTCGCCACGATCCCGAGCTTCTGCAAGTTGCGCTGGAGCGTCGCTACGACGGGTTCCATCGATGCGCCGCCGCCCGAATCGTCGAGTATCTCGAACACGAACGGATCGCCCTTCGCGTTGCGCAACGCGCCGTCGCGATACGTCCAGCCGGCATCGGCGAGAAGCTGGCGCGCCTTGATCAGGTTTGCGCGCAGGGAGCCGGGGGCATCGGTGCTGGGCTGCTTCACCATCGGGCCGAAGACAGCCGGGTCGAGTTGCGCGCGCAGCGGCGACAGGATCGCCAGTTCACCCGCGCTCGGCATGCCGGTCGCCGCGAGATCCGTGTTGGCAAAAAAACTGTCGATGCGCGTGTACTGGTTGAAGAATAATTGCCGGTTCAGCCACTGGAAGTCGAAGGCCAGATCGATGGCCTGCCGCACGCGCACGTCCTTGAACAAGGGGCGGCGGATATTGATGAAGAACCCCTGCATGCCCGTGCCGTTGTGATTGCGGAATTCGCGCTTGACCAGTTCGCCGTTATCGAAGCGTTTGCCGATGTCACGCCGTACCCAGTTGCGCGCGATGTACTCCACGAGC
>NZ_CAXTGZ010000138.1:7808-12948 GCF_964243625.1 uncultured Caballeronia sp. | reverse complement strand
ATCTCCGCTGAATGGCGTCAGCCAACGTCTTGACAGGAACAAGCCCTCTTTCCCATGTCGACATTCCCTTTGGCCCTTCACTCGAAAATTGACATCCGTCCTCTACCCCGTCATGCGCGGCGCTCAAAACGTCACCGATCCTCTTGCAGCCCTGTCCCGCAAGGGTGACGGTTTGACACTACGCTACAGGCTCCCGGCTCATTGGGGCGTTTGTGACCTGGTTCAAGAGATGCACTGGCCTGATCCACTATCGAAAAAGTCAATGTGACGCGAAGGCCGCCGCGCTCACTCCAGACTGCGTCTCCTAGCGCAAGTGATGCGCCTATCCGGGTCGCGATCGTCTGCACAATTGACAACCCAAGCCCAGACCCGCTTTGCCCCGAGCCAAGCACACGATAAAATCGGTCGAACACCCGCGCGCGTTCTTCCTCGGGAATGCCCGGACCGTTGTCTTCGACAACGATCGACGTACGACCGTCCTTCGTATGCACCGACAAGTCCACGCGCCCGCCCGCCGGCGTATAGCGGATTGCGTTATCGACGAGGTTCTTTAGCACCGTGCCCAGGTCTGCTTCATTGGCGGGGACCCAAACGTCTGAATCTCCGGTCACGCCAATATCGATCTGGCGCGCCTGCGCAAGCGGAATCAGGTCTTCGAGCACGCGGCGAAATGCCGGCGCGACCGGGCTGAGATTCGCCTCAATGCCGTCGCCCTCCTGCGCGTGCGCGAGCGTCAGCAACTGCTCGACGAGCGCGCGCGTGCGCGTGAGGCCATTGCTCAAGGCGGTAAAGCGTTCGCGCGCCTGCGTCGACATTTCCGACAAATCCAGCCGCTCTGCCTGCAGCAAAAGCACGGTAAGCGGCGAGCGCAATTCATGCGCTGCGTCGGCTATGAAACGCCGCTGGAGCGCAACCGACTGGGCAACGCGCGCGAGCATGCGGTTATTGGCAACAAGAAATGGCACGATCTCGGCCGGAAGCTGCGGGTCGCCGGTAACCCGTATTTCTGAAAGATCGTGATCAGGGCGGACATCGAGTTCTGCGGCAAGCCGCGCGAGGGGCTTGAACATATGCCTGACCAACAGGAACACGACCCCGACCAACACCGGCGCCAGTACAAGAAACGGAATTAGCGTGGCGACAGCACTATTGCGGGCGATTTCGTTTCTATCGGAAGTCTGCTGGCCAACGGCTACGCGGGTACCCGGCGCCAGTGTGCGGACCACAACGCGCCATTCGCGGTTGCCGAGAGTCAGCGTCCTCATGCCATCAGACAGCGTAGGGGGCAAGTCGAGCAGGCGCTGCGTGTTGACGTTGCCTAGCTTTTGCACTACGACCTTCGCCTCCGGCTCGAACTCCGGCACATAATGCACGGAGCCTTCCGCCATGGAGTCCACATTTTCCGCCGTGACGAGCGTAGCCACTTCCTTGAGCTGCTGATCCTGGATCTCGTTGGCTTCGTGGAACGCGGCCTTGAACGAAAAAATGCCTGCCGCGACGGCACTCAAAAGAACGGCAATTGCGAGCCACATGGACAAGCGCAACTGGAGCGACTGCCCTACCCGCCTTTCGATACCATCCATCCGACACCCCTGACATTTTTGATCGTATCGCTGCCGAGTTTTCGTCGCAGCGAGTGAATCAGAAATTCAACTGCATTGCTTTCAACCTCTTCGTTCCAGCCGTAGATGCGGTCCTCGAGTTCGGTGCGCGACAGGATCGCACCGGGACGAATCATCAACGCATGCAGCAACGCAAATTCGCGTCCTGAAAGCCGTAACGATATCCCTGGCGAGCACGCTTCATGGGTGGCAGGATCCAGCGACATGATGCCATTGGTCAGCACGGGCGCAGCGACGCCCGCACGCCGCCGCACAATCGCACGCAAGCGCGCGAGCACTTCGGACATTTCAAACGGCTTGAGAACGTAATCGTCGGCCCCGCTGTCCAGCCCGCGAATGCGGTCGGCGACGCCGTCACGCGCCGTGATGATCAGGACTGGGGTGGCATTGTCGCTGGCGCGAATGGCGCTCAGGACGCTCATGCCGTCGGCCCTCGGCAAGCCAAGGTCGAGCAGGACGGCTTCGTAGGAGTGAACCTTGACGGCGCTTAGCGCCTGATGTCCATCGCGCACCCAGTCCACCCCGCATGACGCGTCCTTCAACGCGTCCCTGACCACCTCGCCGATCATCCAGTCGTCTTCAACCAGCAACACTCTCATCGGGGATCCCAGAATGCGCGGCACATGCCGAAAGCCGCGAGTCCAACATGCCGCATCTTCAGCATACGGTCACCTGCAGTGTGGAGCTCGCGCAGGTCACTGCCAAGGCGATCGAACAAGCCGCGCAGCGCGGACGGCGAGGACGTAGTCAAATTCGCGGCCGAAAGGTTGTCGAAGAAATCGCGCATGCTGGCTCGAGCGTGCGCCGTCGCAATGATGAAACCGGCTGTGTCTTCGGGTATGTTTTTCACCGCGTTATTGGCGGCGGCATCCACGCGTCTCAAGATATGCTCGATATACGAGCGGTTGTAAGCCGCAGCGAAACGGGCGCGTTCACGCGCCGGCCCGCTTATAGCGTACAACGCTTGCCGTGCGAGCGCTTCTGCAGCATCGAAAGCATCCGTAGTTTCGCGGATGCGCTCAGCCAGATGCGCGCCGAATGCTTTACGCGCGCGTATGGCCTCCTGTGCGGGAATCGCGACGCCGAGCAAGATCCCGGCAACGGCCCCCACTCCATCCAGCCAACCGTTTGACATGACGCCGCACCTTCGAACCTGTTGAAACTTTATGCTTGCGACACGCCGGCGCGGGACGCGTCGGCGTAGACGAGTGGCCCGGCCTGTCTTACCTTAACAGTCGGGGTTCGTATTCATGGTTGGCTTCCCCACTCCGAAGTCGACCACGCCTCATCATAGGTTCAGAAGGCGAAACAATAATTAGCAGAGGCTTACATAGCATGCGAAAGCAGCCGGGCCTGGGTAAGTTGATCTCAGGACATCGACACGCCCAGCAGCTTGCCAACACCGAACGTAAACCCTGCCGCCACCATGCCGATCAGAATTTGCCTTCATGATTTGCGCTGCGCTGCGACGCGCCTCTGCGGCGCCGAGCCCCTTCGACTGATAGATCAGCGCGAGTTCGTGTCGCTCCGCGTCGGGCGTATGTTCGAGTTCGTCGGCTTCTTTCGCGATCTGCGTACGCGCGAGTTCGCGTGCGTTCGTGACCGACAGCCATTCCCCAAGCGCCATGGAACAAGCTCCGGCCACGAGTCCGGCAAATGCAGTCAGCAAAATGGTTCTGGCAGGTGCGCACGCTCACGCCGTTGGCGCGCAGTTTCTCGGACCAGACGCGCGCATGGTCGCGCTCCGATGCCGCAAGTTTCGCATAAACCTGCTTGCGTTCGCTATCGTACTCAGCGCCGGCAAGTGTTTCGTAGAGCGCGGCGCTGTCGAGCTCACCGGACAAGTTGCTGCGAAATCGTCTGAGCTCGGATTTCGATGCCATGCTGAGTCTCCGCAGTTCCGTGATTGAAAGATTCGCAGAACAACGGGCACGTATGCATAGAGGCGCTACAACCCTTCGTTCACGCTTGAGTGCGAATGAAAGTATTTCTCATCACGCACTCGGCGGCTTGCTATGCGCTATCACGCGATGTGGGAAACATGCGTCGAAGGGTGGCGTCGCGAAGAACAAAATGATGGAAAACCGCAGCGGCCGCGTGCATTACAACAAGCGCGAGCAGAACCCAGGCAAAAATCTTATGCCAATCGCCAAGCGAGTGTCCGAATGGCGATCCTTCCGGCGAAAGCGCCGGCAACGGCAAGAGAGTGCCCAGGAAGCTCGGCCACCCTCTGGACGAGGCGTTGGCCCATCCCATGAGCGGCAGTGCTATCAGTAGGAGATAAAGCATCCAGTGTGTGAGGCGCGCAACCACCGCTAATGGACGGGGAATGCCTGGCAATTCGCGGGGCGCCGGATGCGTGAAGCGCCAAACGATTCGCACGGCCACCAGCAGCAGGATAAGCATGCCAACCGACAAATGCCAAGCGATCAGACCGATCGGCTGGGTGCCGCGATGAACATCGGGCATGGTCCACGCAATCGCAAATTGGCTCGCAAGAAGCAGCACGGTGGCCGAGTGAAAAAAACGTGCGGTGCGGCCATACGCAGAGGGTGTGGTCGAGGAGTTCTGCCGCATATTGACATGTCCTGAAAGGTCCGGCTGGACCCGGAAGCTTGCGCCCAGATACTTAGGAAAGGCATAGTAGCGCGCGGGATTCTGAGGTTCAGCTTGCAATATCCAAGCATCGATCCATTTCACGTAGCAATGCTTACGTTCATGCAAACCTATGTAAGCGCGCTAATTGTATCCTTGAATGTCTATCTATGATGGAAAGCAGCCAGATTCACTATTCAATTGAACGGTAGGCATCAAGTCCCATCCAGCTTCCTGGTTTGATGACGACATGTGATCAGGATAGGCGGCTGTGGCTTAACACGTGAATGTCCGTCGCGACGGCTCCGGCCCGAATAGTCAGGCGGATTTCCCGGCCTGGAGCGCGGGTCGACCCCGTTTCCGATTTGAAATCGCAACGGCTGGATAATCTTCACCTCGATGCGCGCGTTGTCGGTCAGCGCGACGAGCGCCATTTCGATCCCGCCGATCGGCTCGGCGACATCGGTAGCACACTGTCGCGCCAGCTTGGCCTCAACGCCAACTGATGAATTGGTTCAAGTGACCGCTAAGACCCGGAACAAGAATTAACCGCCGACCTGACCTGCATCAACTGCGCACAGACCGAGACCGCAATGGACCCAGGCGCTTTATCGACGATTCCTTCAACGCCGATCGGGCAAATCATCTCCGTCAATCGCTCGGCGTCCACACCACGATCAATCAACCTCCGCTCGAACTTCACGCGTTTCGTGTTCGACCCGATCATGCCGAAGTAAGCGAAATCGGTGCGACGCATGATCCGATACGCCAGAGAAAAATCCAGCGAATGGTCATGCGTCATCACCAGGAAATAGGCGCCGGGCGGCGCCGAATCCACAATGGCATCCGGCGAATCGGTCGCCTCGATTTGCACGTTGGCGGGCACTTGATCAGGGAACAGTTCGTCGCGGGCATCGACCCAT
>NZ_CAXTGZ010000138.1:0-7798 GCF_964243625.1 uncultured Caballeronia sp. | reverse complement strand
ATTGCACCACGCAAGGCAGCATTCCGAGCAAGGTAACAAGCGCATGACCGACGTGCCCCGCGCCAAACAGGACGATATGGGTCGGTGGTACGGACGGCCACGCGCGGCGAGCGCTGATAACCTCGGGTCTCGGAATGATTTCCATAGCGAGCCTGCAATCAACCCGCTGCAGCAACTGCCGCGCGAACGGCACCCACCGCTTTCAAGATTTCCTCGCTGGTCGCGGGCGCGTTCATCGGCGGGTTCACTGTGTAATTGCCGACGCTCGCCACCGCATCGCGGATCGCGAAGAACACCGAAAACGGCAGCAGCAAAGGCGGTTCGCCGACAGCCTTCGACCTGTGGATGCTGTCTTCCACATTGCGGTTCTTGAACAACCGGACATCGAACACAGGCGGGCAATCATTGACGGTCGGGATCTTGTACGTCGACGGTGCATGGGTCATCAGTTTGCCGTTTGCGTTCCACCACAATTCCTCGGTCGTGAGCCAGCCCATTCCCTGAATAAACCCGCCCTCCACCTGTCCCACATCCAGGGCGGGATTCAGCGACGCGCCTACATCGTGCAACGCATCGGCGCGCAGCACGCGCATTTCGCCGGTCAGCGTATCGATCACTACTTCGGAGACCGCGGCTCCATATGAGTAGTAGGAGAACGGCCGGCCTTGCATTTTCGTCTGGTCCCAGTAGAGCTTCGGCGTCTTGTAGAAGCCGTCGGACCACAGTTGCACCCGCGCACGGTAAGCCTGCATGATCACCTCGTCGAAAGGGATCGCCGCGTCGCCAACTACAATCCGGTCGTCGACGAAACGCACATCGCGCGCGTCGACCTGTCCTTTGCCATAGTGCTCCGCGGCCAGCGCGGCCAGCCGTTCGCGCAATTGCCGGGCGGCGTCTTGCGCAGCTTTTCCGTTCAGATCGCTTCCTGTCGATGCCGCAGTCGCCGACGTGTTCGCAACTTTGCTCGTATCAGTCGCCGTAACGCGTACACGATTGAAACGTATGCCGAGCTCGTGCGCGACTACCTGCGCAACCTTCGTGTTAAGCCCTTGACCCATTTCCGTACCGCCGTGGTTCACGAGAACCGAGCCGTCGGTATAGATGTGCACCAGTGCGCCGGCCTGGTTGAAGTGAGTTACGTTGAACGCGATGCCGAACTTCACCGGCGTCAACGCGAGGCCCTTTTTAAGCACGTCATTGTTCGCGTTGAATTCCCGAACGGCTTCGCGACGCGCGCGGTAGTTGCTCGTGGCTTCCAGCTCGTCGAGCAGTTCGTGGATCACATTGTCTTCGACCGCCTGACCGTATGGCGTTACGTTGTGCTCGGTCTTTCCGTATAGATTGCGGCGGCGTACATCGAGCGCATCCAGCCCCAAGGAGCGCGCGACGTTATCGACGATATATTCGATCGCGAACGCGCCCTGCGGTCCGCCGAAGCCGCGAAACGCAGTATTCGACTGCGTGTTCGTCTTGCCGCAGAAGCCGTCAATGGACACGTGCGGAAGCCAGTACGCATTGTCGAAGTGACACAGCGCGCGCGTCATTACCGGGCCCGAAAGGTCGGCTGAAAAACCGCAACGCGACGTCATGTCAACAGACACGCCGTCGATCAAACCGGTGTCGTCATAACCGACTTCATACGTGTAATGAAAATCGTGACGCTTGCCGGTGACCATCATGTCGTCATCCCGGTCGGGCCTCAATTTCACGGGGCACTGGAGCTTCCATGCGGCAAGCGCCGCGCAGCACGCGAACAGGCCCGATTGCGACTCCTTGCCGCCGAAACCGCCACCCATCCGCCTGCATTCGACCAGCACGTTGTGCGACGCGACGTCGAGCATGTGGGCGACCATGTGTTGCATTTCCGACGGATGCTGTGTCGAGCACCATACATGCATGCCGTCGTCGTCCTTCGGCACGGCGTACGAAATCTGACCTTCCAGGTAAAACTGCTCCTGGCCGCCGAGCAACATTTCGCCTGTTTCGCGATGCGCGGCCCACTCGATCTTCGCGGCGGCGTCACCACGCGCGAGTTTCATCGGGGGCAGCACCCTGGAGTCGGCCGCACGTGCCTGTTGCGGCGTGAGGATCGCCGGCAATTCCTCGTAGACGACCTCCGCCCGGCGTGCAGCGCGCCGGGCAATGTCGTGCGACATCGCGACGACAATGAACATGGGCTGGCCGACGAATTGCACGACTCCATCGGCAAGGATCGGATCGTCACCATGAATGATCGGGCCGACGTCATTCGCGCCGGGGATGTCGTCGGCAGTGAAGACGGCGACAACGCCGGGCGTCGCCCGCACGGCATCGAACGACATCGACACGATCTTCGCATGCGCCTTTGCCGACAATCCGAGCGCTGCGTGCAGCGTGCCGGCGACCACCGGAATGTCATCAGTGTAGGTTGCGCGGCCGCTGACATGCAGATGCGCGGATTCGTGCGGCCGGGAAACGTGGACCTGTGTAAAGTTTCCTTCGAGAAGGTCCTGTGCTTCCTTCATGTCCCTCAGAAACGGTTCTGCTTGCTGGTTCATTCTATTGTTCTCCGTGTCCTTGACGTTCAGGAAGCAATGACCGCGCGCACGTCGATCGCGGCTTTTGGCAACGGATTGTCCGGTCGCGTCTCGAGCCAGAAACGATGCAACGTGTTCTTCGCGGCTTCGAGCCGGTAGTCGCTCGACGCGCGCATGTCGGACAACGGCGCGTAGTCGTTCGCGAGCGCGGCCATCGCTGCCTGTGCAGTGGCCTCGTGCCACTCAGCATCGCGCAGCACCGCTTCGACGTGCGTCGCGCGCTTTGGGGTCGCAGCCATTCCGCCGAACGCGATGCGTGGATCGCGAATCATATTGCCGTCGGCGACAAACGAAAGCGCCGCGCAAACGGCTGAGATATCCGAGTCGAATCGCTTCGACAACTTGTAAGTGCGAAACTGCAGATTCGCGCGCGACCCAGTGCGCGTCGGCACTTTCAATCCGAGAACGAACTCGTGTTCCGCCATGTCTTTCTTCTGATACGCGAGGTACAGGTCTTCAAGCGGCATGACGCGCTCGACGTCGTTTCCGCGAACTATCACATGCGCGCCCAGCGCGATCAGGCCGGGCATCGAGTCGCCAATGGGTGAACCGTTCGCAATGTTGCCGCCGAGCGTACCGGCGTTGCGAATCGGCAGCGAAGCGAAGCGCTTCCACATTTCCGTCAGCTCGGGATAGTGCTTCGCGAGCTCTTCATACGCGCGTTCTACCGAGACTCCTGCGCCGATTTCAATCCAGTTGTCCGACGTTTCGATTTTCTGCAGTGCGCCTATTCGTCCGACGTAGACAATGTCGCCGAGATCGCGCATCAGTTTCGTGACCCACAGGCCGATGTCGGTGCTGCCAGCGAGGATTCGCGTCGACGGTTGCGCAGCCTTGATGCGGGCGAGTTCGTCGACGGTGCTTGGCGCGTCAAAACGTTGGCCCGCATGTTGGTAGCTAAAAGTGTCTTCGCGTTCAAGCGTTGCGAGGGTACGAGCGATTGCAGCGATATCCACTGGCGCTTTTGGCGCAGGCAATTCAAACATCCGCACCGCCGCGTCGACGATGGGACGGTAGCCGGTGCAACGGCACAAATTGCCCGTTAACGCGTTAGAGATGTCGGCGCGCGACGGAACGGATTTGTTTGGGCATGAATGCTCGTGACCGTGCTTTTCGTATAGCGACCACATCGACATCACGAAACCAGGCGTGCAGAAGCCACACTGCGAGCCGTGGCATTCGACCATCGCTTCTTGCACCGGATGCAGCGATCCGTCCGGCTGACGCAGATCTTCTACGGTGAACAACGCTTTACCGTCGAGTGTCGGCAGAAACTGGATGCACGCGTTGACAGCTTTGAACTTGAGGCCGCCCGCGGCGTCGGGCTCGCCCAGTACCACCGTGCACGCACCGCAATCGCCTTCGGCGCAGCCTTCTTTCGTGCCCGTGCAACGCGCGTCTTCGCGCAGATACTGGAGCACGGTCTGGGTGACGGGCGCGTCGCTGACTTCGCGGATCGCGTTGCGGTGGTAGAAGCGGATGGGCTGGCTCATGTCTCTGTGCTCGCGTTGGTTTGCGCTGCGGCTTTTTTTGGGGGTCGTTGTAGCGTTATCGCTGCATCGCTGCTACGGCTTCTACCAGTCGGTCTGAACCGCGCCGCAGTGACGCTCCGAAAAGTACCACCATCAAAAGGCAGAACCCATAGTCACGGGGAAATGCGCGTTATATTGCCAGCGCGATAACGGCCGTATTCGGTCGCGCCGGGAATCTCCTTATGTCGGCGCCAGCGGTGCATGAAAAACGCTGCAACATGACTTCGGGTTCGGACATCAACGCTTCAGATATTTTCGCGTCAGCCATTCGCGTGCAGGCATGAGGCGATCCGTTGGCGGAAGTCATGCGTGTCCCCCCATATCGATGTGGGTCGTCGCAGCCTTTCGGACCGCGCAACCAGACCATATCGGGATCCGGTCGCGCAACCAACCTTGGGAAAGCAACAAGTCTATGTGCGAAATGACATGTGTTGACTGCGCGTGGCTTTGGAAAGAATGCACCTGCAATCGCACGAGGATGCCGCTCTGCTGATTGGCCTGCATCTCGGCATTTCGATTTAGCCGCAACGCAACATGGCAGGTGTTTTTTAAACTTGGGCGGCATAACATCGCGGCGTCATTCGCGTAAAGCAGTTGTCGAAAATACGTCTTTTGAATCCGACACCTGACCTTCTACCAGCGACCGTACTACCGCCTTTCGATCGCCCTACATATTTTTGATTAGCTTTACGACATGGATGAAGCAGGCATACAGTTAGCCACGCTGCGGTGCCCGCCGGCATCGGCCGCGCTTGCTCAAGGAGCCGTCCATCATGCTTTTCCGAATCATGGCTGCACTTCCGTTTATCGGCATCCTGGTAGGCGTTCCATTCGCGAACCACGTTGAGCCACTGATTCTCGGCATGCCATTCGTTCTCGCATGGATCGTCATCTGGATCGTATTGAGCGCGGTCATCATGGGGATCATTTATCGCCTTGATCCGGCAAACCGAGGGCCGATTGATCACGCAGGCGAGGTGCGGTCATGAGCAGCGCATTATTCATCATTGCCGCGGCGACCCTGTTTGCGCTTTATCTCGGAGTCCGCGCGCGTCGCGGACACGACATGGATCTCGAGCAATGGACGGTTGGAGGCCGCAGTTTTGGCACCGCGTTTGTTTTCCTGCTCATGGCAGGTGAGATCTACACGACCTTCACTTTTCTCGGCGGGAGCGGCTTCGCGTACGGCAAGGGCGCACCCGTCTACTACATTCTCGCCTACGGGACGCTCGCCTATATTCTTTCTTACTGGATGCTGCCACCGATCTGGCGTTACGCGAAACAGCATCGACTTGTCTCGCAGCCCCACTACTTCGCCCGCAAATACGACAGCCCGGCCCTCGGCGTACTTGTCGCGGTCGTGGGCGTCGTTGCTCTCATTCCGTATCTCGTGCTGCAACTCAAGGGGTTGGGCATCATTGTGGCCACCGCGTCTTATGGGGCGATCTCTTCGACCACTGCGGTCTGGATCGGCGCTCTGGTAGTCACCGCGTATGTGATTCTTTCCGGCGTGCGGGGTTCGGCATGGAATTCCGTGGTGAAGGACATCCTGATCCTCACCGTAGTACTGGTGCTCGGGATATACCTTCCGTACCACCTCTATGGCGGCATAGGCGCGATGTTTCACGCCATCGACATTGCGAAACCGGGCTTCCTCACGTTTCCCGCCAAAGGATCGAGCGTTTCGTGGTTTCAATCCACTGTGCTGCTTACGGCGCTCGGTTTTTTCATGTGGCCGCACACCTTCGGTTCCGTTTTTACCGCTCGGGAGGAGAGGACCTTCCGGCGCAATGCCATCATTCTGCCGATCTATCAGCTCATCCTTCTGTTCGTATTCTTCGTCGGATTTGCAGCGACACTCAAGGTTCCGGGTCTGACGGGCGGTGACATTGACCTGTCTCTTTTCCGGCTGTCGATCCAGACATTTGATCCTTGGGTTGTCGGCGTGATCGGAGCCGCCGGTGTACTGACGGCGCTTGTTCCCGGCTCCATGATTCTCACGTCCGCCTCAACGCTTCTTGCAAATGATATTTACCGCGGCGCAATAAATCGCCAGGCGTCCGATACGCAGGTTGGCAAGCTCGCGAGATGGTTGGTCCCCGTCGTTGCCCTGGTCGCGATCTGGTTCACACTTCAAGGCGGCTCGACGATCGTGTCACTTCTTTTGATGGGCTACAGCTTCGTCACTCAACTGTTTCCCGCGCTGATCGCAAGTCTCATGCATCAGACACGAGCGACAAAATATGGCGCGATGAGCGGAATCGTGGCGGGGGTGGCGGTGGTCGTCGTTACCACTACGATGCATCTAAGCATCGGAACGATGTTCCCTTCTTTTCCCGATTCGATCAAGGATGCGAATATTGGGTTACTTGCACTCGCCGTGAATATCGTGGTGTTCGGTTTGGTAAGCGGTCTGACGCAGTCGCGAGCGCTTGCTCAAGAGCACGCGTAACGCTCGGGGCTGCTTGACGACCAGACGTGGCGCTGACGCGGTTGATCGGAACAGATATTCGCCTTCCCAAGCCACGTCATCGCACCTGACAGGCAGAGCGCAGGATTCCCGAATAACGCTATGCGCTGATTCTGCGACGCCATAGCGATCCCTGCACCTCTTGCGGTCACCATATCCCGTCTCCTCGATCGCCGGATGTCGGATACGCAACCTGCATCTATCCAACGTCCGGCACGACGCCGACATAACGTGCCCGCGGACGGATCAGACGATGCGCTTCCACTTGCTCCAGCGCGTGTGCGAGCCACCCGACGCACCGGCCAAGCGCGAACAGGATAAACGGCGCCTCGGCTGGCAAGTCGAATGTCTCGGCAATGACGGCGAGCGCGAAGTCGATATTAGGCGCTTCACCAACAGAACGCGCCACATAGCCCAGGAGTTCCGTATAAGCCTTACGCGTTGGCAACAACTCCAGCAACGCGGCGGCCCGAACGTCGCCGTCCGGATAAAGCGGGTGTCCGAACCCCGGTAACGTCCGTCCCTGCGCCAGCCATTCGCGTACGGCTTGCTCAACGCCAAGACGCCCTGTCGATGCGATCAGCGCATTGAGCGCCAGCGACGCTCTCCCGTGGAGTGGACCGGTCAGTGACGCAAGCCCCGCAAGCATCCCTGCCGCCAGGGAAGCGCCCGTCGAAATAGTCACGCGCGCGGCAAACGTGGATGCATTCAGTTCATGGTCTGCAAGCAGGACAAGCGCACGGCGAATCATGTCCTCCGCGTCCCTGCGTGCCCATAAGGTCGAGATATGTTCGCTCAGCGGGCGGTCGCCGCTTGACTCTTCGTTTCCAAGCATCGCCTGGGCTAAGGTCACGAGCACGCTTGCCGCCTCTTCGCGGAGAACGGGCAGCGCACGGCCTATTGACGGCAGGTCGTTTGCGCTTCGCTCCGACAACGCAATGAGTCCCGCACGCAAGGCGCCACCGAAACCGCCACGGCCATGAATGACACGATCGCCCCTGGTCGCGGGTCGCAAACGGGGCGCCTCCGGGCAGTCCCACAGCAAAGCGGCGACGTCTTCCAGCGAGGCCGTTCCTGAAAGCGCAACAGCGTCCAGACCGCGATACCAGAGTCGTCCATCGATCACCGTGGATATGGCCGACGGCAGCACAGGGTCACCCCACTCAATGGCTTGGGCGGCGACCGTCTCGACTTTCCTTCGACCGTTGCTACGCTTCGCC
>NZ_CAXTGZ010000137.1:12402-12952 GCF_964243625.1 uncultured Caballeronia sp. | reverse complement strand
CGCCAAGTTCGACGCTTGGCGGCACGTCTGCGCGAACAAGGACCGCCGGGGTTGAACTTGAACGGCGTCGTTCCTGATAACGCACGGTTGGACGCGCAAAACCTGCCGAAAATCCGCATGCCGAACCGAAACGGCTTCGTGTCGAATCTGCAGCCCACAGTACGTTGAATGCCCTTGCCTGCTCGCGCTGACGATCCACGTTGCTAAGCGTTTGGATTCGCGACCGCCCGTTTTTAGTATTGTTCTGCAGCCGACTGCGTGCACCGGCACTTCGCGTGTCTTTAAATCGCCTGGCTTCAGCTAAGGTGTAGGCGCTCAGCGGGGTCGTCGCTTCTGAATATCATGAGCGTTACTGTGGACACTGCGAGCGCGAATGACGGCCGTCAACGTCGGAGCCGCGCGATATAAACCATCGCACTTGCTCGCTCCTTCAGTTCCAGGGTATCGAAGGACCGAAAGACCGGTTGCGCGGTAGTCGAGCGATGCTTGGTTGATGCAGGTAACAAAGTACTTCCAAATTCCAATGTACGGAAGCATACGGTAATCCTGT
>NZ_CAXTGZ010000137.1:0-12392 GCF_964243625.1 uncultured Caballeronia sp. | reverse complement strand
CGGAAGCTTAATAAGATATTGAAAGTGCACCGTGCGACCCCAGTTGCTGCACGGCGGACGCCCGCGACCATTACCGAATACAACCGGTGCCTATGGCCGCCGTTTTTCATCCCTCAAAACTAGCATTGGTGATAATAAAAATGTGGATGCGGAGATATTCAGTAAAGGGCCCGGACTTTACCGGGGTCGTGAGCATGGGCTTGGTTCTTAACTTATTCCTGATGCGTCCAACGGCGCTTGGTGAAACATATACGTCTCTGGGCATGGTATTGGCCGTTCCGCTCGTGTACCTTCATATATGGCACAACACAAAACGAACTCGTTATTCGAATGCCGTGATTCGGTGGGACATTGCCTCGCTGCTGAGCTTGCTATGTGTGTATTGGCTGTATATTTGCCCCATCTCGATAGTCTTCGAAATGTCGCAACTCGACTGGGTATTAAAAGAGTTCGTCACCACTCTCATGATCGCGCTTGTCTATGGCATGTTCCTCATCGATGTGGAAGCCAACCGCAGATTTTTTAGGACTTTGTGTACGGTTATTTCTGTGCTCGGTCTATCCAGCGTCATTACCGTCGTACTGGCGGCAATACTCGGGAGCAAGGATGCGTTGTTTCTTTTCTCGTTGAACGTGAAAGGATATACCGAGATCACTCTGCACCAGGAGACATCGACAGGCGCTATCTATTTTCCCTTTTCAATGCTCTACGGTGATTACGTGTCAGGAACCGTCAAGCTCGACCGTTATTGTGCCTTCTTCCGCGAAGCGGGCATCTATCAGGCAGTTGCATGTTTTTGCCTTGCATATGAAGCGTTCACGCGACGATCCAGACTTGTGATGTTTGGGCTTGTTGGCGGGACGATCTGTGCGTTTTCGTCTCTAGGAATCGCTCTGCTTGCAATGAGCATTGGAACCATCTTTTTATTCTCGGGTTCGCGAGTCGCGTCATGGCGTGTAGTGATCACGGCGGTCATGATTGGGCTAGTGTATCCGGTGTCGATGTACACGCCTTATATCGGACTGGAAGACAAGGCACTTACGCACGGCGCCTCACTCTCAGACCGCTCGAGTTCAATCGAGCGGGGTCTCCGGGATGTGCGGCGCAATCCACTTGGCAATGGCCTTTATTCGAGCCTTGGCAAGAACGATGGGATCTGCCTGCTCGCGGAGCTGGGAATGATCGGACTGTTTGGTTTCGCGTGCAAGGTCCTGCTACTCTCCGGATTGAGACTAGGCCCTGGTCTGAGCTGGAAGAAAGTCGCGACTTGCGCGCCGTTGTTGATCACGGCGATGGTATCGCAGCCGATCGCAGGAGCGCCCGTCATGCTTGTCATAGGCATGGCATTTGTTCCACGCGTCGTCAATCGAAAAAGTAGCGTAGTGCATCGCCTGGTGAAGCCGGGTATGTCCGCGGCGTTTGCAGCTAAGCAAACGTCATTGGAACTGCCCTTGCCGAAGTCGCCAATGGTCAATCAGTGATCGCTCTATTTATTTGACGACGTTCTGCCCGACTGCGCTGCGCTTTGACAGGCGCAGCGGCGTTGGGCAATCAATAATCGTATTTCCGGAAACCGAGCTTTCCGCTACTGCGTTGATGCCTTGCGCGAACCCCGAGACGTAGTTGCCGATAATGATCGTGTCGGAGGTACCGGGGTCAGGCAGCAGGATGCCAGTGTTACCGCCGCGAGTCGTGGATCCTTGCACATGATTATCGGCAATGACCGCGCGGGTGACCGCCCGCGCGTCGTGACTGACGCTCGGATCCACGCCAAATTGAATCCCATTGTTCGCCCCAAGCGCGGTCACCACGTTTCCGGTGATGGTAATCGCCCCGCTCGCGTCTTCGACATGAAGCGTACCGTTCGCGCTCGCGCTGTTCGAAGCGACCGTGTTGCCGCGAATGACGAGATCGGTCACGTGCGCTACATTGAGCGGCAGATCGAGCTGCAGCCTGCCAGGCGTGATCGTATTTCCTTCAATGACAACGTTGGAGCACATGATATGAGGCGTGTTGACGCCGATGCTCGCGTCCACACAGCTATTGCCGCTGATGTGCAGATGCCGGGATGGTTTGCCCAGCGGGTTCTCCCTGACCCGCCTTTCCATGCCGTCTTGATTGTTGATTTGAACTCCATATGAGCACTTTTCAAACACATTGTCTTGTACATACAGACCGTTGAGCCCGGTGCCGAGGAACCACGGGCCAAAGATGTTTGACTGGGACTTCGACGCTTCCGTTGTACGCGAGAAGACACGGTTTCGAAAAAAACGCTGGTTGGAAGCGTCGTTGACCGCGTTGAGCACACCCTGCATCGTGTCCTTGCCGATGTTGGAAAGATCAAAGACCAGCTCCGTGACAAACGTATCGGATCCACCCCACTCAAAGGCGCAACTTGCTTTTGCACTGTCGACTTTACAAGTCAGGGTCGCCCCTTCACCGACAGTCGTGACGTCGCGAGCGTAGATGCTTCCCTTGACAAGATAAGTGCGTCCACGCAAGAACACGGTGCGAATCGAAGTGCCCCGGACGTGCGCATACATTGCATTCAACGCGGCGGTGTCATCGGATACGCCGTCTCCTTTCGCGCCGAAACTCATCGGCGTGACAATGGAAGCGTTTCGCATGGCGACTTCGTGGGAAAACGTTCCGGTTTGCGGCGTTAGTGTTGCCGCATGCGCGATGTGCCGGGTCGCGAGGAACATGCCGCTCAGCACGGCGTTGGTACAAAAAAGGCGGCGTGGGTTTTGTGGACGCTTCATTGAGAGACATTGACAAGACAGGACGTTCGCGGGCAGTCGATTATGCGATGAATATGCAGCCCATTGTAGTTAATCCTCCCACAATCTCTACTCTTCAAAGCGCTCAAAATTGCCTTACATCGACAAGTCGCCAACCAAAGTTGTTGCTCTCTGTCCGCTTGCAACTAGAGTTGAAACCTGACGATCGCGAATTTTCAGCATGATCACCGTATCGTTAGCCGCACGTTCAATCCAAGCGGCGCGCGGCGCATCCAGCATGATTGTGTTAGCGGTATGGAGCACCATCGAGAGCCTCAAGCCTTTTATGATGAGTAGGCGCGCAGTGTCATGCGGGCCAGCATCCATGCTGTGAATGGGATTTGCTCAATGATGAATGACGCGCTTGCCCGGCCGCGCGGCAATCTCGCGTGCGAGTTCCACGAACGCGCTCAACACCGCAGGCGGCGATGGATTCGTCCATGCGAGTTGCAATTCGCTCACCGCCTGGCGTTCGCGAAGCGGCCGGTACACCACGTTATCCATGTGCACGTGCTGCACCGAGGCAGGCACCAGCGCAATGCCGAAACCCGAGCTGACAAGTCCGAGCGATGCGTAGATCTGCCCCATTTCGAATAACGGCGATGGCGAAAAGCCGCCCAGCGCGCAGAGCTGATTGATGATTGCGTGATAGTCAGGCGCGACATCCTTGCGATAGTTGATCACGCGCATGTTCGCGCAATCGACGATCGAAATGGTGCGTTTAGTGGCAAGCGGATTATCTTTCGCCAACGCAACGACGAACGGCTCACGCAGGATCATCGTGGATCTTAGTTCCGTGTCGGGCGGCACGGCGCGCACGAACGCGACATCGACTTCACCGCGCGCAAGCGCGTTGAACTGCTCGGCGGCCGTGAACCAGCGCAACTCAATGGATACATCGGGAAAGCGCTGCTGGAACTCGCGAATGAGCGCAGGCAACAGCGTGTACGCGATGTGTTCGAAGAAGCCGACCGCAAGCCGCCCAATCTCGCCGCGCGCCGCGCGTTGTGAGTCGATGACGGCAGCATCTGCCGATGCCAGGATGCGCTGCGCGCGGTCCGCAAACACCATCCCCGCCGACGACAATGTCACACGCTTGCCCCGCCGGTCGAATAGTTCCACGCCAAGTTCATCTTCGAGTTCGCGAATCTGCCGGCTCAGCGGGGGCTGCGCCATATGCAGATGCTCGGCGGCTTTGGTGAAGTTCAGGGTTTGCGCGACGGCCAGGAAATAGCGCAGATGACGAAGTTCCATGTCATACCTTTAAGGTACTGAAAGCGAACTAATTATATCTTTTACAACACTCCCCGATGCCGCTACGATCCGGCTTGAAAGAGATCAACCAGGAGAGATTCATCTTGAAGCTCAGTGATGTGCAACTGACCGCGTATGCGCGCGACGGGTTTGTCGTGCTGCCGTCATTGCTGGCCAATGTTGAAGTTCAGGAGATGAAGCGCGAGCTGAAACGCATCCAGCAAATCGATACCGACCATCTGGTTCGTGAAAAAACCGGTGGCATTGCGAAGACGATCTACAAGGTGCATGAAACAAAGAGTCCAACGGCGTCGCCCGTGTTCCACGCGGTATCGCGTGCACCGCGACTGCTCGAACCGGCACAACAACTGTTGGATGATCCGGCGCTCTACATTCATCACACGAAGTGCAATCTGAAGACCGCCATCGATGGTTCTGTATGGCAATGGCATCAGGACTTTGGAACATGGCACCTGGACGGTGTGCCAAACCCGACGATGACCACCGCGCTAGTCATGCTGGATGAACCCACTGAAATGGGGGGCTGTCTGTATTTCATTCCAGGAAGCCACAAGCTCGGCTCGCTGCAACCCGCTTTCGACGACGCGACCGGATACCGCTTTTACGTCGTGCCAAAGCCGAAAATGCTCGAAGTCTTATCGACTCATCCGAGAGCGGTACCGATCATCGGCGCGCCGGGAACGGTCGTATTTTTCGATGCCAATATCGTGCATTCGTCTGGCCATAATCTTTCGGGGGACGACCGCTGGCAGGCGTATATCGTGTACAACCAGGTCGCAAATCGTCCCGCCGAAGTGGAGAAGCCACGCCCGGATTATGTGCGTTCGACTAACTTCGTGCCATTGCAACCGGGTAGCGACGACATTTTGAACCGACCGCATACGGTGCACTACTGAAGGCGAGCTAGACGTCAATTCGATAAGGTAAATGGGTTCCACAATACATGCAGCGCTGGCCACGACTCGAGAATGATCTAATAGCTCATGCCGCTCGCAATGCATTATCGACTGCGTTGAGCAACGCTTCCGGCCCGACTGGCTTTCGTAGAATGATGGCATTGCCAATTTCATCCAGCGCGAGCGTATCTGCGTAGCCGCTCACGAAAATGATCGGAAGCGAAGGTTGCTTCAAGCGAGCAAGGCGCGCGACTTGAACCCCATTCAGCCCCGGCATGATGAAGTCGATGACAGCCAGCACCGGTTTGATCTCGTCGAGCACGCGTAGTCCGTCCGCGCCGTTTTCTGCTTCGGTCACGTCGTAACCGGCGCTACGGAACATTTCCGCGAGCGCAATACGTACATGGTCGTCGTCGTCGATCACAAGAAGTGGCCCAGGGCGCGATGTTGCGAGAACAGGTGGCGCGCCCGGTTCGAGAGTACGCGGCCCCGCTGTTGCCCGCTCGGCAGTGAGCGGCAACAGCAGATCAATCGTGGTGCCCCCTCCCGGCGCGCTTCGAATGCGCAGATCGCCACCACACTGCTTCACCACCCCGTACACTTGCGCCAAGCCGAGGCCCGTGCCCCTGCCGCGCTCCTTCGTGGTGAAAAACGGATCGATCGCCCGCTCGATGACTTCGGGCGTCATGCCCACGCCGCTGTCACTCACGCGGATCATGGCAAAGCCTGCATCGCCTGGGTCGTGACGTAGCGAAGTGTCGTCCAGTGTGAGGATGCTGAACGTGCCGCCGGCGGGCATGGCATCACGCGCATTGAGCGCGAGATTCAAGATGGCGAGGTGAAGCTGGTCGGCATCGGCGCGGATCCAGGCACCGGGCGCGAGCAACTCGAGGTCGATCGCGACTGTTGGTCCAAACGCATGATCCAGCAAACCTCGCGCATCTTGCACGACCGCGTCGAGTTCGATTGGCCGCATGTCGAGCCGCTGCGTACGTGAAAACGCCAGCAACTGGGCGGTCAGTTTCGTTCCACGCTGAGTGGCGACTACAGCATTGTCCACGTAGGTACGCGCTGGATGCTCGTCACCCAGCCGGCTTTTGGCAAGGTGCAAGTTGCCCGAGACAGCCATGAGCAAGTTGTTGAAATCGTGCGCGATACCGCCGGTTAATTGCCCCACTGCTTCCAGCCTTTGCGCGCCGTACATTGCAGATTCGGCTTTCGCGCGCTCGGCGCTTTCGTGATTGAGTGCCGCCGCCTGCTCGGCAAGGCGGGCGGTGAGACTGTCTGCAGTCTGCTGCTTCAGTCGATCCGACAACTCCCGTTCCAGGTCGAGCGTGTCAAGCGTCTTGCCGTCGTGCAGGATCAGTGCGATCAAAGGGGCAATCGTGATCATGACGAGCAGTGCCATCGCGACGGCCGTCCCTAGCCTGCCACTGTGCATGGCTTCTAGCAGCGCACCACCCACGACTGGCGGCAGCAGCGTGAATGCAAGCTGATGCCGGGTTGCCGCACCGCCCGTGCGCGAGGATGCAATCATCCGCGCCCAGCCGTGGTCTGCTTGCGCAAACACCGTGGCGAGTCCAAGCGCGAATAGCGCGGCGGCAGTGTGGACCGCCATCGTATTGAAAAGAAAGAGCGCGTAGAGGTCTCGAACGCCGTACGGGTCTCGAACGCCGTACGCGTAGCCTAGCAGCGCCGTGCCCGAGAGCAGCAACGCTGCACTCGCGAGCATATCGGCCAGGAGGTGCCGCCGCAGGAGCCGCTGATGTTGCGCGAGACCGACAAGCGCAATTGCGATCGCGGTAGCGATCGATGTACGCCCACTCTGCCCGGGCGGCAGGCCAAAAACAGCGTGTGCCAGGTTTGGACTGATGACGTCTCGCCCGAAAGCCGCATGGGAAGCCAGTGCGGCAATGGCGGCCAGGAGTGCAGCCCAGCCGGCGACCAACGCTGCCCGGCGCCGGACAAAGAACGCAAGGGCGGCGCATCCTATACCGAGGGCCGTCAACAGCGACATGCCCTGCAACGAAGGTGCGAACGTAATGAGCAGCGCAGAGTGGGTGACATACCCAATGAAGACAGCTGAGACGACCAACAGCGCCAGCGCGGCTAGTACCTGCGCGGATCGGGTCATCATTCTGACGTATGTAAGGTTCACCGGCTTTTCGTTATCAGCGTTACGGGAATCAAAACCTACCGACACGGATGGCTATCCAAGGGAGCCACGCATCCAACCGTGGGTTCGTATGTAGCAACGATCAAAACCCATTTGTGCGGACACGCGATTCACTTGGGGGTAACGCCTCCATCAATTCAAATATCTTGCTGATCGGCACCGGCTTTGCAAAATAGTAGTCGAAACCGGCTTCGATCGCTTCCTTATGGAATTCAGCCGTCGTGTACCCGCTTAAGGCGATCAATGTCAGCGGCTCGTTATTGAATCGTTCCCGCAAACTGATCGCAACATCGAAACCAGACATGTCCGGCAACCCGATATCGACTATTGCAAATGTTGGTCGAAATCCCGCATCCAGGCTCAGCGCGGCTTTCCCACTAAGGGCGATGCGACATTCGTGACCATTCATGTTCAACAATGCTTCCAGTGAACTGAGCGAGTCTTCGTTGTCATCCACGAGCAGCACTCTCTGCGGTTGCCCTCCGTATGTTGGTGCGCAGGGGTCCGGTATGTCAGGCGCAAGGTTGTGAACACGCGGCAACTCGACTACAAAGGCGCTGCCCTGCCCAATGCCCGCGCTATGTACGCTCACAGTGCCACCATGATCGCTCACCAGGCGCTGCACGACCGTCAGCCCGATGCCGAGGCCGGCTTCCTGACGCCCAAGCCCCATGGACGCTTGAGCAAACAAATCGAACACGCGTGGAAGCATGTTGGCGTCGATGCCAATACCCCGGTCAACGATCTCCACGCGCACGCTATGGTCGTCGAAGTCGACTCGAATGGTGATCTCATCCGCTTGTGACGTATAGCGCGCAGCGTTGTGAATGATGTTGCCGAACACTTGCTTCAACCTGCCGACATCGACCCGGACCATGACAGGCTCGGGCGGATACTCGGTGACTACGCGGTGTCCGTGGCGCGCCACTTCAGCAGCAGTCATTTCAACTGCTCCATCAATCAGCGTATCAACACGCGCAATTTCAGTCCTCAACTCGACTTTGCCACGTGTAAGCCGGGACACGTCGAGGAGGTCGTTGACCATGTGGGAAAGATGCTGCGTCTGGCGGCCGATCACCGCCAGGGTCTTTGTCTGATTCGCGCTGAGCGGCTCGGCGCTGCGCTGCGCGACTTCGAGCGATAACGAGATTGCCGAGAGCGGATTGCGCAACTCGTGCGCGAGCATGGCAAGAAACTCGTTCTTGCGGGCATCCGCATCTTCAAGCTCGGCCTTGTTGCGGCGCAGTTCCTCGAGCGCAAGGAGCATCTCACGATTCTGCCGCTCGAGCTCCTCGACAGGCGTCTGTGCCTTCCTGCGCATCAACTGCTCGACCAATCGATTTAACTGGATGGTGGTAAGTCGGGGCGTATCGCGGGGAAGGAACATTTCCAACGATACCGTCGTCCCCTGGCCCGGTTGCGAACGGATAAAAAATCCGTCGGCCATACGCCGGCTGCCCGGAATCCCGATGGTCGACGTCCTTTCGGGCCGTGTCGCGTCGGCAAGCAGTTCGTCGATGTTCGTAATACCCGGCCCTTTGTCCGAAATCTGCGCCACCACGCACTGCATGTTGATTGCTTCGCTGGCGTCGCCGACAAGGAACGTCAACGTACCTCCACCAGCAAACTGTACGGCATTGCGCGCGATTTCAGAGATGGCCGTGATGAAACGCGTGCGTTGCAGATTGTCGAGCCCGAATAGTTCGCCCACCTGGCGCGACCGGTCGCGGATCGCGACGAGGCTCAGATTGGTGCTGATCGGCGTGGAAAGGATTCGATGAAGCATCTCAAACCGCCTTGACGACGACAACGGTCGCATCGTCCGTGTCGCGCGCGAAGTCGCGATGCAGGACTGCGGCAATCAGGCTTGGATGATGTTGAATCAGACCCGGATGGCGATTCAGGTTCCAGCGGGTCGACAAGCCATCCGTTGTCAGGATGATGACGCTTCGGGGCGTCCATTCGATTGAAGACTGGCGCACAAGGCGCATGTTGTAGCCCACTGTTCCATCGGTGGAAAGCAGATGCTGAATGCTTTCGCCGGACGCCACGATCCCCACGATGTTGCCTACTCCGGCAAACTTGATCGAGCCGGCTGATGTATCGATTTGCACCACCGCCATGACAGCGCCGCGCGTCGATTTGAGGGCTTCATGCGAGCGACGGAGAATGCTTTCCGGAGTGTCGTTCCGGTCGGACTGACGGAAGATGTCCACTGCACAACTTGATGCAACGGACGCGAGGGGACCATGACCCAGGCCATCCAGAAGTACTGCGCGCATTAGACCGCCCCGCTCGTCGGCCCCCCAGGCGTCACCGCAAATTTCCTGGCCAGCCTTCGGAGTCGACCGTGCCCCGACGGCATATGACGACATGTCGGCGGCATGCGATTTCGAGTTCTGGATGCGTGCCAGGACGGCGGTGCCGGCCCCTGCAACGGAATAGATGTCGAACAAGTGCGAGTGACGCGACATCGTGCCGAATCCCGCACCCAGACTCCCGCCTGTCGAGAACCCGTCACGCCGGGCCGCGTCGAGGTTCGCGATACCTGGCCCACGGTCGAGAGCGAGCAATTCGAGGCCCAGGACGTCGCCGCTTGCATAGCGCCGCAGCAGGATCTCACCGCTCCCGGCGTACTTGATGATGTTGGTGGCCGCTTCGGTTGCGACCAACGCGGCGTCCGCCTGATAACGCTCGGAAAATCCGAGGCTTTGCGCAAGCTTGATCGTTGCGCGCCGCGCTTGCGCCACCCCGCTTTGATCCGTGAGACTCAGCGCCTCTTCCATTGCGTAATGCTCACTCTAGTGCCGCCATTGACGGTCGATGTTATTTCGAATTCGTTGACCAGGCGGCGCGCGCCCCCTAGTCCCAGCCCCATGCTTTTCGCCGTGCTGTAACCGTCTTCCAGCGCCCGTTCGATATCCGGAATCCCTGGCCCTTCGTCCGCAAACACAAGCTTGATTCCGGTGCGCCCGTCGCGTTCGACCTCGGTGATCGTGACCGTGCCCCCTTTGCCGTGTACAAGCGTATTGCGCGCAAGCTCGCTCGCCGCTGTGACGAACTTGGTTCGTTCGAGCGTCCCGAAAGCAAGTTTGATTGCGAGTTCCTGTATGAATTTACGCGCACCGTTGACCTGGTCGGACGTGCGTATTTCAAGAACGGCAGGGCTCAGTGCAATTATGAGGATTCTCCCGTCCCGTCCGACGCGTCGAGCGCCCGCCGCAGCAGCGCCATGCCCTTGTCAACGTCGAGCGCCGTGCGAATTCCTTTTAACGACATGCCGAGTTCGACCAGCGTGATCGCCACGGCCGGGCGCATGCCGACAAGGACCGTGGTGGCGTCCAGCACGCGCGCCATGGCAGCAATATGCCCCAGCGTCCGTCCGATAAAGGAGTCGACGATCTCGAGCGCAGAGATGTCGATAAGCACACCGCGCGCCCTCGTCTTTTCGATGCGCGAGGTCAGGTCGTCCTGCAGATTCAATACCAACTCGTCGTGTAGCTCGACCTGAATCGATACCAGCAGGAAGTCGCCGAGCTTGAGAACCGGAATTTGCTCCATACTTATTCGCCTGTCTTGACGCTGCCCAGCTTGCCGACTACCAAACCTACCCTGCGCAACGCGATCTTGAGCGCTTCGGCCAAGGTGGCCTTGGTCACGACATCGCCAAGATCGACACCCAGGTGCACGATCGTTTGTGCGATCTGCGGTCGAATGCCGCTGATGATGCACTCTGCGCCCATCAGCCGCGCGGCGGCGACGGTCTTGAGCAGGTGCTGCGCGACCAGCGTGTCAACGGTCGGTACGCCCGTGATGTCGATGATCGCAATCGCGGCTTCGTTCTCAACGATCGAATCGAGCAGGCTTTCCATCACGACCTGGGTGCGCTCGCTGTCGAGCGTGCCAATCAGCGGCAATGCAACGATTGAATCCCACAGCTTGACGACTGGCGTAGTGAGATCGAGCAATTCCTGCTGCTGCCGCTCGATGATCTGTTGACGGCTCTTCTGATATTCGGAGATCGTGACGAGACCCAGTTTGTCCATCATCTGCGTCAGCTTCCAGAACTCGTCGTTCAGACGATCGATGTCCTCGCCCGAATCGCGCAAGCCGTGGAACAACGGTTTTTTCAGCGAGAAAATAAAGGTTGCGGTTTCCTCCGGGGAAAAACCTTGAAGCACACGTTCTCGCGAAAATTTTGACAGATGGGCTTTGACGTCGTCCCAATGAGCACCGCTAAGCTGCTCGTCGTATCCATTTTTTACTGCATTTGCCAATACTGACAAGAAAGCCCGCGATGCCTCCTTGACGTCTGCCTCCGACAACGCGCCCTGGCGCGTTTCGCTGGAAAGTTGCTCCGCCACCCAGCTTGACAGAATTTTTGCTTCATCTTTTTCGAAAATGCCAGCTAACCCTGCGTGCTTACTCAAGTCACTCTCCTAATCTTGTTTTGCGGATTTTTTCAGAATGTGATTATATGGGACATCTCGTCGGACCCCAATTTAAGGCGGTCGGGCGCCGTAGCTCCCTGCTTACACTGGATTCAACGCCGCAAGTGGGACCGCATTGACCGCTCGCATTGACGAAGGCAGCAGCGCCAATGTGACGCTCAACGTCGGCATTCCTTCTTGTCGGGAAGGGCAGTTCAAACAAGCGCCGGCGGCTTCGTCTTGCGCTTTCATTCGTCGCGGGTTCGCCCCTGCACGGCCGATTGCGCCCCTTCTTCAGGCGACTGCTGTGAAGTCGACATGAGACGACTATAAGGAGATAGGGCTCGCTGCGGCGCCGGTTGGCAAAATCGTCTCCGATAATCGGATGGCGTAAGTCCCATGACCTTGCGGAACACGCGACGAAACCCGGTGGCGTCGCCGTAGCCAAGGCTCCAGGATATGTCTTCAACGGAAGCTTGCGAGAACTCAAGCATTTCGCGGGCTCGAGTGATCCGGAGCCGCTGCTGATACTCATTTGGCTTCATACCGGTGGCTGCAAAGAAACGACGCAGAAATGTCCGCTGCTCAAGTTCTGCATGCCGTGCCAGATCAGCAACGCTGACGTGACGCTCGCGTTGAGTGAGAAGCCATAGCTGTGCCTTTAATATGGCTCTGTCTCCGTGTTTCGTTTTTGGATCGAACTCGCAATAGAAGCGTTGCTCGCGTCCAGGAGGATCAACGAGCATAAAACGCGCTGTCTCCAGCATGACCGCTGTACCCAGAAATCTTTCAGTGAGTCTCAGCCCGAGGTCCGCCCAAGCGAGCACTCCTCCGG
>NZ_CAXTGZ010000136.1:5281-13044 GCF_964243625.1 uncultured Caballeronia sp. | reverse complement strand
CCGGCCACGCGGAACTCGATCTGCTCGAGCCCGTACGCGCCGCCTTCGGCGAGCGGCACGAGCGCGACCTCGAAGCTTCCGCCGGCCATCGATAATTCCTGCATCCCCTGCGTAACCGCCGTGCCGAGCGACTTCGCGGCTTTTGCGCGCGCTTTCGACAACACCGTCGCTTCAGCCAGATAAGCTTCCTTCGCCTTCATCACGGCGGCGCGCAACGCGTCGAGATCGGCGGCGGCGTCGAGCGCGGCCAACTGGCGGCGCCGCTCCGCGTGTTCCTCGGGCAACGCTTCCGGCTGCATGCGGAACTTGCGCGCGGCCGAATGCAACTGATCCATCCGATGCTCGACCTGCGCCAGACGGTTCGGATCGAGTTCCAGCCGCTGCGCGTAATGCGACAGCGAATACGACGCCTCCTGCAACTGGATCTCGGCGGGTTCGAGCGACGCCAGGACATCGGCAAGTGCGGGATCGATATCAGCGAGACCACGCAGCTTCGACACGATCGCGGCAAGTTGCGTGATCATGGCTTCGTCGGATTCGGACAGCGCGTTCAGCGCGCCTTGCACGCCATCGATCAAACTGGCCGAATGCGATAACCGGTGATGCTCCCCGCTGACGTCTTCCCATTCGCCGGGCTGCGGCGCGAGCTTGTCGAGTTCGCTCAGTTGCCATGCCAGGCGCTCCCGCTCCAGTTGCAACTCGCGGTCACGGTTTTGCGCAAGTTCCACCGCGTGCGTAGCGTCGCGCCAGACCCGATGTGTCCGCGCCACTTTCTGCGCGGTTTCGAGCAGGCCGGCGTGGGTATCGAAGAGTTCGCGTTGCGCGTCAGGACGCATCAGCAATTGATGCGCGTGCTGGCCGTGAATGTCGACGAGCATTTCGCTCAGCTCGCGCAACTGCACGAGCGTGGCCGGCGTCCCGTTGATGAACGCTCGCGAGCGGCCGCCGGAATCCACGACGCGCCGGAGCATCACCGTGTCGCCGTCGCCGGTTGCGAGCGCATGTTCGTCGAGCCACTGCACGACCTGCGCGTGCGTTGAAAACTCCGCGGTGATATCGGCGCGTGCTTCACCCGTACGCACGATGCTCGCGTCGGCGCGGGCGCCAAGCGTAAGTGCGAGGGCATCGATAAGAATCGATTTCCCCGCGCCGGTTTCACCCGAAAACACGGTGAAGCCGCGCTCGAACTCGAGGTCGAGCGCAGAAACAATGACGAAGTCCCGAATCGATAAATGACGGAGCATGGGTGTTTAGAGTTTCGAAACGTCTTCGTGCGAAGGATATTCGTTCCAGTGCAGCTTCTTGCGCAGGGTGGCGTAATGGCTATAACCCACCGGATGCAACACTGGCACGGTATGCCGCGATCGCCGCACTTCGATTGTGTCGTTCAGCTCGACGGCAGTGAATGACTGCATGTCGAAGTTCACGTTCACATCACGCCCGCCGATGATCTGGATATCGACCTGGGAGTCGTCCGGCAGCACGATTGGCCGATTGGACAGCGAATGCGGCGCAATGGGTACGAGCACGAATCCCCCCAGTTGCGGGTGAAGAATGGGTCCGGAGGAAGACAGCGCGTAGGCGGTCGAACCGGTTGGCGTCGCCACGATCAGTCCGTCCGAGCGCTGGTTGTACATGAAGCGCCCGTCCACGGAAACACGCAGTTCCGCCATGCCCGAAAAGCCGCTTCTGTTCACCACTACGTCGTTGAACGCCAACGCGTGGTAGATCGGCTGGCCGTCCCGGACAATGCGCGCTTCGAGCAGGGTCCGCTCTTCGCGCTCGAAACTGCCTCCCAGCATTTGCGGAACGAGTTCCTGCATTTCGGCAAGCGTAATGTCCGTGATGAAGCCGAGCCGACCGTGGTTCACGCCGATCAGAGGCGTCCGGTACGGCGCCAGTTGCCGCCCGAGGCCAAGCATGGTGCCGTCGCCGCCCAGCACGACCGCGACGTCCGCGCGCGCGCCGATCTCGGGCGTGGTCAACGCCGGATAATCGGTCACGCCGACTTCCTGCGCCGTATCGGCTTCGAACACGACGTCGAAGCCGCGCTTCGCGATGCAGGCGGCGAGCGCCGTCAACGGCTCCCTGATGCCGGGCGTATTGTTGCGCCCTACGAGCGCGACGGTCTTGAATTGGGTGCCAATATCCATGGCGGCATTACACCATAGGTGAGTGTCGAAAAGAACCGCGGGCCGCGTCGGGATTACCTTTGGACCGGGTCCGGGATGTTTCCGGGCTGTCCCGTTACGGTAAGCTCCGGCGCGGCAGTTAATTCTCGTTAGAATGATGTGCAACATGAATTGATGACGGACGAATGAAAAAGGGCGGGTTGCTCTTGTTCCTCCAGTCACCGCGTTCGCTGCTCCAACCACGTTGAGCTAAAATTTCCCCATGCTAGACCCACGTGCCCAGACCCTCCTCAAAACGCTGATCGAGCGATATATCGCAGAAGGTCAGCCGGTCGGTTCTCGCACGCTGTCGCGTTACTCCGGCCTCGAGCTCAGTCCCGCCACCATCCGCAACGTGATGTCGGACCTGGAGGACCTCGGGCTGGTGGTGAGTCCCCATACGTCGGCGGGCCGGATTCCCACGCCGCGCGGCTATCGGCTCTTCGTGGATACCATGCTGACCGTCGAAACCACCGACGACGAAGCCATGACCTCCGCGGTCAAGATCAAGCTGCAAGGCGGCGAACCGGCGAAGATCGTGGCCGCTGCCGCGAGCGTTCTGTCGAATCTGTCGCAATTCGCGGGCGTCATTCTCACGCCGCGCCGCAGCCATATGTTCAAGCAGATCGAGTTCATGCGGCTGTCGGACAAGCGCATTCTGCTGATCATCGTCACACCTGAAGGTGACGTTCAGAACCGCATCATGGCGACCCAGCGTGACTATTCGCCGTCGCAACTCACCGAGGCGTCGAATTACATCAACGCGAATTTCGCTGGCTTGTCCTTCGACGAAGTACGCCGCCGACTTCGCGAGGAAATCGACGCGCTTCGCGGCGACATGACAACGCTGATGCAGGCAGCGGTGGCCGCGAGCGTGGACGAGACCGATCCCGGCGAGACCCTGCTGATTTCCGGCGAACGCAATCTGCTGGAAGTGGCGGACCTCTCCTCCGACATGGCGCGGCTGCGCAAGCTTTTCGACGTATTTGATCAAAAGACGAGTCTCCTTCAATTACTCGACGTGTCGAGCCACGCCCAGGGCGTGCAGATATTCATTGGCGGCGAGTCGAATCTCGTGCCGATCGAGGAAATGAGCGTGGTGACCGCGCCATACGAGGTGAACGGGAAGATCGTCGGCACGCTCGGCGTGATCGGACCTACACGCATGGCGTACAACCGCGTCATTCCAATCGTCGATATCACCGCGCGGCTCTTGTCCCTCTCGCTCAGTCAACAATAAGCCGGTTCCGAAGGGGGAAAATCCCGCAATCCCCCGTCCGACAACTCATCTTGCCCCGTGCGAAGCCGCCGCGCCACTAGGCCGATCGGCCGATGTTGCGTTCCGAAACGCGCCGCTATAATGGGTTTTACTCAATCACGCTGGCTTGCCGAGCTTCTCTTATATGCGCTACGACCTCGAGTTGCCCTCGCAGCCTTCCGCTTCGCATCGCGTTGCCGTGCTGCTGATCAACCTCGGCACGCCGGACGCGCCCACGCCGAAAGCGGTGCGCAAGTACCTCGCCCAGTTCTTGTCGGACCCGCGAGTGGTGGAGATTCCCGCAATTGCGTGGCAGGTCATCCTGCGCCTGGCGATCCTGCCGTTTCGCGGCCGTGCGTCGGCGAAGAAATACGCTCAGGTCTGGTTGCCGGAAGGCTCGCCGCTGCGCGTCTACACGGAAAAGCAGGTCGAGGGGCTACGGCGACTCTTTGCCGTGAACGACTACCATGTAATCGTCGATTACGCGATGCGCTACGGTTCGCCAGGCATTCCCGCGATGCTGAACCAGCTCAAGCTGGAAGGCGCTGAGCGCGTGTTGCTCGTGCCCATGTACCCGCAGTATTCGTCATCGACCACGGCAACCGCCTTTGACGATGCGTTCAATGCGTTGCGGCGCGTACGTAATCAGCCGGAATTGCGCACGATTCGCCATTACGCAGACCATCCGGCGTATATCGGCGCGTTGGTCGAGCAGGTTCGCGAATACTGGCGCCAGCACGGGCAGCCGGACTTCGCTTCGGGCGACAGACTGGTGCTCAGCTTTCATGGCGTTCCCAAACGGACGATGGACCTCGGCGATCCGTATCACGACCAGTGTCAACAGACGGGTTCATTGTTGATGGCGGCACTCGGGCTTTCGCCGGTCGAATGCCGCGTGACATTCCAGTCGCGGTTTGGTCCCGCTGAATGGTTGCAACCGTACACGGCTCCTACGCTCGCCGAACTGGGCGCCGCCGGTGCGAAGCGCGTTGACGTGTTCTGCCCGGGCTTCACGTCGGATTGCCTGGAAACGATCGAAGAAATCGGCATTGAAGTGCGCGATGACTTCCTGAAGGCCGGCGGCAAGGAGTTTCACCGGATCCCCTGCTTGAATGCATCGCCGGCGTGGATCAAGGCGCTCGGGGAAATCGTCGCGCAGCATCTGCAAGGCTGGCCGGTTCAGACGCCACAAGCCTTGAGCGCCGCTGCATAAGGTTCGAGCCATGAACTACGCCATCTCAACCGATTCCAGCGCACGCCTTCGTATCGACAAATGGCTGTGGGCGGCGCGTTTTTTCAAAACGCGTTCGCTCGCAAGCGATGCCGTAGAGAAGGGTCGCGTGCGGATTGGCGGCGCGAACGTGAAGCCATCGAAGGACGTGCGGGTCGGCGATCTGGTGGAGATCGAGATCGAGCACGTGCTCTGGCAAGTGGACGTGGTGGGGATCTGTGAAGTACGCGGTCCGGCACCGGTTGCGCAGACGCTTTATAAGGAAACAGACTCAGGCCGGGAGAAGCGCGTGGCGGAGAGCGAGCGCAGAAAGACGTACCGGGAACCGGCGGCCGCGCTGCAAGGCCGGCCGACCAAACGGGACCGGCGAATTATCGACAAACTTTCAGGTGCTGACTAAACAGGCTTTCCATGGTGGCGGACACGCCGCCATACTCCACGTTGTGATCGTTCACCGCGCCCGACATGCAGATAGTCGTTGTGCCGCCAACGAGTACCAATGCGACCACCGCAATAGCTAAGGTCAGTTTCATGGCACTCCTCGTGGCAACGCAAACGGCTCGAAATACGGACGCTGACATTGGCTCAACAGCTCACTTCAGCGAATAAACAACTTGGAATCTGGCTTTCGTAAGATTAGGGTTAACTAGTGCTTCCGAAGACATGATCGAAGTGTAGGTGACGTGATCGTCCGGCTCAATCTCAATCTGATCACCGGCTGAAAATGGTTGTAACGGGCCGTTTCCGGACTGTAGAAACGACGCCGAAAACCGCGTGCAACCCCTTGAAAACGCTCACGCCAGCCTCAAGTACGTTTTCAGGGTAAGCATTGACGTGCCTCGATTCATTCGTGCTACCTGCCGATACAACCGTGGTGTTTTAGCAACGTTGGCGCGGCAGGTATCATCGGCAGCTTTCCGATGGATCGAAACCGCAACGGTGCTTTCGATTTCATCCGTTTTCATCCTTAGCAAAAATCTCAAGCGACATGGAAAACACGCAAGACAACTCCGCGAGCCAGAATTCCACGCCCGGCGACGAAACGGCGGCTCAACATACCCAGCAGCCGAACCCGGCAGACGCAGCTTTTGCGACGGAAGCGGGCGACGTGAACGAAACCGAAGCTCTGCTCGCCGAAGCGCAGGCCAAGGCTGCAGCGTTGCAGGAAGAGTTTCTGCGCGCGAAAGCCGAAACCGAAAACGTGCGGCGCCGGGCGCAGGAAGACGTCCAGAAGGCGCATAAATTCGCGATCGAAAACTTTGCGGAAAACCTGCTTCCCGTGCTCGACAGCCTGGAAGCTGCGCTTGCGCACTCATCGACCGATCTTGCGAAAGTTCGCGAAGGCGTCGAGTTGACGCTGCGCCAGTTGACCGGTGCGCTTGAAAAAGGGCGCGTGGTCGAAATCAATCCGGTAGGCGAAAAATTCGACCCGCACCGTCATCAGGCGATTTCGATGGTTCCGGCCGACCAGGAAGCGAACACGGTCGTCACGGTGCTGCAAAAAGGCTACGTGATCGCGGACCGCGTCTTGCGACCGGCGCTCGTGACCGTCGCCGCGCCGAAATAGACATCGTCAGGCTGAAATCACCTTTGTCATGGCCAACATCCCCGTCGATGCGACTGCGTTTTCCGTTTTCGAGATGCAGGAATTGAGCGCCGAGACGTTCGATTCCGGCTTGGTATCGGCGGGAGACGAGTTGGCTGTGGTGTTTTTCTGGGGTTTCGAGTGCTTCAACTGCGAGATTGCCAAAAAAGCGATGCTCGCCAAGCCGGACGAGATCCGGGCGCTCGGTTTGAAATGGTTTCACAGCAATGTCTACGAGCACCGGGACCTTGGCCGGCGTTTCATGCTGCATGGCGTGCCGACGTGGTTTTTCTTTTACCGCGGCAAGCGCCTTGGGCGCGCGACCGGATGGCATGGACTTGGGCAGTTCAAGGCCGCTGTGGAAGCTGCTCGCGAGAAGATCCGGATGCTCGGCGCGAAGGCGTGAGCCGATTCCCCGAAAAAGTTGCAGTCAGGATAAAAAAAATGAGGTTGCGTCGGTTTTTGGTCTTGAAAACGATGCGAACGCTCTTATTTGGCGTACAGGGTTAAATTTTGGGCATCGAGAAGCGTTTTTGAACGATAAACACGTTGAAAACGCAAAACCGGATGCGCTGCGATCAAAGTCAGGAGAGTGATAAAAATGGGCAGAATCATTGGTATCGATCTGGGCACGACGAACTCGTGCGTGGCGATCATGGAAGGCAACACCGTCAAAGTGATCGAAAACGCGGAAGGCACGCGTACCACGCCGTCGATCATTGCTTATGTCGACGACAACGAAATCCTCGTTGGTGCGCCGGCAAAGCGTCAGTCGGTGACAAATCCGAAAAACACGTTGTACGCAGTCAAGCGGCTGATCGGCCGTCGGTTCGACGAAAAGGAAGTGCAGAAGGACATCGCGTTGATGCCCTACAAGATCGTGCGCGCCGATAACGGCGACGCCTGGGTTGAAGCCCGCGATCAAAAGCTGGCACCGCCGCAAATCTCGGCCGAAGTGCTGCGCAAGATGAAGAAGACCGCTGAAGACTATCTCGGCGAAGAAGTGACGGAAGCCGTGATCACGGTGCCGGCGTACTTCAACGACAGCCAGCGTCAGGCTACGAAAGACGCAGGCCGTATTGCTGGTCTGGACGTGAAGCGCATCATCAACGAACCGACTGCAGCCGCGCTCGCGTTCGGCTTGGACAAGAACGAAAAGGGCGACCGCAAGATTGCCGTCTATGACCTGGGTGGCGGCACGTTCGACGTGTCAATCATCGAAATCGCAGATGTCGACGGTGAAAAGCAGTTCGAAGTGCTGTCCACGAACGGTGACACGTTCCTGGGTGGTGAAGATTTCGACCAGCGCGTCATCGAATACATCATTGGCGAGTTCAAGAAGGAACAAGGCGTCGATCTGTCGAAGGACGTGCTCGCGTTGCAACGCCTGAAGGAAGCGGCGGAAAAAGCGAAGATCGAGTTGTCGTCGGCGGCTCAGACTGAAATCAACTTGCCGTACATCACGGCTGACGCGTCGGGTCCGAAGCACTTGAACCTGAAAATTACGCGTGCGAAGCT
>NZ_CAXTGZ010000136.1:0-5181 GCF_964243625.1 uncultured Caballeronia sp. | reverse complement strand
GACGTGTTGCTGCTGGACGTGACGCCGTTGTCGCTGGGTATTGAAACCCTTGGCGGCGTGATGACGAAGATGATCAACAAGAACACGACCATCCCGACGAAGCACGCGCAAGTCTATTCGACCGCCGACGACAACCAGAGCGCCGTGACCATCAAGGTGTTCCAGGGTGAGCGCGAAATGGCGGCAGGCAACAAGCTGCTGGGCGAGTTCAACCTCGAAGGCATTCCGCCGGCAGCACGCGGCACGCCGCAGATCGAAGTGAGCTTCGACATCGACGCGAACGGCATTCTCCACGTCGGCGCGAAGGACAAGGCGACCGGCAAGGAAAACAAGATCGTCATCAAGGCGAACTCGGGTCTGTCTGACGCCGAGATCGACAAGATGGTGAAGGATGCTGAAGCGAACGCTGACGAAGATCATCGTCTGCGTGAACTGGCCGACTCGCGCAATCAGGGCGACGCGCTGGTGCACAGCACGAAGAAGGCCGTGGCTGAGTACGGCGACAAGATTGAAGCGGCCGAGAAGGAACAGATCGAAGCTGCGTTGAAGGATCTTGAAGAAGCGCTCAAGAGCACGGCGAGCGACAAGGCCAGCATTGACGCGAAGATTGAAACGCTGTCCACGGCGTCGCAGAAACTCGGCGAAAAGATGTACGCCGACATGGCTGCAGCCCAAGGTGCTGCGGGCGCGGCGGCTGGTGCAGCGGGCGGTGCAGGCGCGCAGGCGGCGCCGGAGCAGCACGACGACGTTGTCGATGCCGACTTCAAGGAAGTGAAGAAGGACTAAGTCGATTGAATCGCGAAAGCGTGTCATCGGCGAAGGTTGAACCGGTCTTGTGCGACTTCGTGCGGGACCGCGATGGAAGATGTCTTGCGAGAAGTTGAGCGCAAGTACGAAGAACGCGCCTGGCGAGCCAATTGGCTCCCCGGGCACGTTGTTTTTTAGAGGGCGCGGCGCTTTGTGCGAATTATTGTCGCCGGTCACAGGCTGACCGGGCGAATCGTACAAAGGCGAAGCGTCGACAAATCACATGAGTCGCAAGACTCCAGGCATCCAAGAGGGAGCTGTCGGCCTGATCGAAAAGATCGGGCGCGGTGGCGCTGAACCGATATGGCGAAACGGGATTACTACGAGGTTATGGGCGTCGCGAAGAACGCGAGCGACGACGAAATCAAGAAGGCGTATCGCAAGCTTGCGATGAAGCATCACCCCGACCGCAATCCGGATAGCAAGGATGCGGAAGAGCGTTTCAAGGAGGCCAAGGAGGCCTACGAAATGCTCTCGGATCCGCAAAAGCGCGCGGCTTACGACCAGTACGGACATGCCGGCGTCGATCCAAACATGGCCGGTGCTGGCCAGCAAGGTTTCGGCGGGTTCGCCGATGCCTTCGGCGATATATTCGGCGACATCTTCGGGCAGGCGGCCGGGGGCGGCGCGGGTGCAGGCGCCGGACGCGGGCGCGCAGGTCCACAGGTTTATCGTGGTGCAGATTTGCGCTACAGCATGGAAATTTCGCTGGAGCAGGCAGCGCACGGCTACGATACGCAAATTCGCGTACCGAGCTGGGTGAATTGCGAGATCTGCAAAGGCTCGGGCGCCAAGGCCGGCACGAAACCGGAAACATGTCCGACGTGTCACGGACAAGGCACCGTGCGAATGTCGCAGGGTTTCTTCAGCATCCAGCAAACGTGCCCGAAGTGTCACGGCACCGGTACCTTCATTCCTGAACCGTGCGGTCATTGCCACGGCGCGGGCAAGGTGAAGGAAACGAAGACGCTGGAGGTGAAGATTCCGGCGGGTATCGACGACGGCATGCGGATTCGTTCGTCGGGTAACGGCGAGCCGGGCATCAACGGCGGTCCGAGCGGCGACTTGTACGTCGAGATTCACATCAAGCAGCATTCGGTGTTCGAGCGCGATGGCGACGACCTCCATTGCCAGATGCCGATTCCGTTCACCACGGCGGCGCTTGGCGGCGAGATCGAAGTGCCGACGCTGGCCGGGCGCGCGAGCTTTACGGTGCCGGAAGGTACGCAGTCGGGCAAGACGTTCCGTCTGCGCAGCAAGGGCATCAAGGGATTGCGTTCGAGTATCGCCGGCGACTTGTATGTGCACGTCCAGGTCGAAACGCCGGTCAAGCTCACCGATCAGCAACGCGACCTGCTCAAGCAGTTCGAGCGTTCGCTGACGGAAGGCGGCTCGCGTCATAGTCCGCAAAGCAAGAGCTGGTTCGATCGGGTGAAGAGTTTCTTCGATTGAGGCACTGATCATGCAGCAACGCGGCGAGGTTTTCGCGCTGCTCGACGATTGCGACTCGACCGCCGGAAGGCGGTCGAGTCGCCTTTACGCCGGCTTCGTGCGCGAACGGTCGTGTCACGAAGCGGCAGAGCTGGACGACGTGTGCGCGAGCGTCAGGCGAGACCTGCACGACGGTTTGCACGTGGTCGTGCTGGCGGACTACGAATTCGGCCGCAATCTGCAGTTGGCGCAGCCCGGCAATGCCGCGCTGCGCTTTTTGTTGTTTCGCGAATGCAGGTTTTTGTCGCGGGAAGAGGCCGATCAGTGGCTCGCTGAAAACGACAACGGTTTGGCTGACCAGCCGTCGGTGGCGGGAGTGGCGAACATCGAATCGAGCGTGACGCCCGATGCGTTCGAACATGCCATCGCAGGTGTGCAGGAGGCGCTGCAGGCGGGCGACTCGTATCAGATCAATTACACATTCCGTCTCGCGTTCGATGTGTTCGGCTCGGCCATTGGGTTGTACCGAAGGCTGAGGGAGCGGCAACCGGTACGCTATGGCGCGTTGATCGCGATGCCCGACGGGCGTGACGTGTTGTCGTGCTCGCCGGAGTTGTTCATCGAACGTGAGGGTGATTTACTTCGCGCCCGACCAATGAAAGGCACCGCGCCGCGCAGCGCCGACCCGGAATGGCTGCGAGACGATCCGAAAAATCGCGCTGAGAACGTGATGATCGTGGATATGTTGCGCAACGACATGGCGCGCGTGGCCGTGACCGGAAGCGTCCGGGTGCCGCAATTGTTCACGGTCGAGGCGTACAAGTCGGTGTGGCAAATGACATCGACCGTGGAGGCGCGTTCGCGGCCACGCACCTCGTTCGCCGATATCCTGCGCGCGCTGTTGCCGTGCGGATCGATCACGGGCGCGCCGAAACACAAGACCATGCAATTGATCGACGCGCTCGAAAGCACGCCGCGCGGTATTTATACCGGCGCTATAGGCTGGCTGGACGCGCGTGATGACTTCTGTTTGTCCGTGCCGATCCGCACGATTGAAATCGAGCATGGCCGGGGCAGGATGGGTATCGGCGCGGGTATTGTGCTGGACAGCGTCGCCGCCGATGAATTCGAGGAGTGCCAATTGAAAGCGCAATTCCTGACTGGCTCCGATCCGGGTTTCCAGCTCTTCGAGACCACATTCGCAACGAAGGACGGGATTCGCCATTGGGGCCGGCATCTGGCGCGGTTGGCATCGAGCGCCGGGTGGTGCGGGTTTCCGCTTGACCGGACTGCGCTGCAAAGTCGTATCGATGAAACCTGCGCCGGGTTTGAGCAGGACGCCTCGTACAGACTCAGGATTGCACTGGCGAAAAGCGGCGAGATCAACGTAACGAGCGCGCCCCTTGCGCCGTTGGCGGAGCAAACGGTGAGCGTGTTGCTGGCATCCGAATATGGCTTTGCGCCGCGCTCTTCCAATGATCCGTTGCTCGAACACAAGACGACATCGCGTGAGGTTTACGACCGTGCATGGCGCGAGGCCGGAACGCATGGCGCGTTCGATATGCTGTTTTTCAACGAGCGCGGCGAGCTGACGGAAGGCGGGCGGTCGAACGTATTCTTAAAGCGCGATGGCCGATGGAAAACGCCGCCGCTCGGCGCGGGATTGCTGCCGGGCGTGATGCGCGGCGTTTTGCTGGAAGAGCTGGAAGCAGAACAACGCGCGCTGACGCTCGAAGATTTGAACCGCGCCGAAGCGCTGATGATCTGCAACGCGTTGCGCGGCGCAGTGGCCGCGCGGCTGAAACGCAAGAGCTAATAGCTTCTAAAACGTATGCTCCGGCCCGGGGAAACTCTTGTCCTTCACGGCCTGAACGTACGCTTCAACCGCCGCAAAAATACTCGGCTGACCCTGCATGAAGTCCTTCACGAAACGCGGCCGTTTGCCGGGAAAGATTCCCAGCATGTCGTGCAGCACGAGCACCTGGCCTGAACAATCGATACCCGCGCCAATGCCGATCGTCGGGATAACCAATTGTTCCGTGACCTCTCGCGCGAGCAACGTAGGCACTGCTTCGATCACCAGCAATTGCGCGCCGGCTTCCTGAAACGCCAACGCGTCGCGACGCATCTGGTCGGCGCCGGCATCGGTCTTGCCCTGCACCTTGAAGCCGCCGAACGCGTGCACGGATTGCGGCGTCAAGCCAACGTGCCCGCACACCGGAATGGAGCGATCAACCAGGAATCGCACGATCTCCGCCGACCATTCCCCGCCTTCGATCTTCACCATCTGCGCGCCGGCGCGCATCAGCTTCACGGCGTTCGCGTAAGTCTCTTCGCGTGAGCCGACCGTGCCGAACGGCATGTCCGCCACCACGAGCGCATTCTTGTTGCCTCGTACGACGGCAGCGGTGTGATACGCGATGTCATCGAGCACCACGGGCAACGTCGTGCCATGGCCCTGCAGCACATTGCCAAGCGAATCGCCGATCAACATCACGTCCACACCCGCGCGGTCGAGCAGCGCGGAAAAGCTGGCGTCGTAACACGTCAGCATCGTGATCTTTTCGCCGGCTTCGCGCATGGTCCGAAGCTTCGGAACGGTGATCGCGGTGCGGCTGGTTTCCTGCAAATACGCCATGGCAATTTCCACATCGACTAGATAAGAGACGGCACGCTGGCGCGCCGCCCGGACGGACTTAGAGTGACGTGCCCTTGACAAAGAATTCCTTGCGCCCGCGCATGGTTTCAATACGTTCGATCAGCAGCGCCAGATCGGCTTCCGATTCCAGCGGGTTCAAATGCTCGGCGTTCACCGTCAATAACGGCGTGGCGTCGTAGTGATAGAAGAAGTCATTGTAGGCGTCGCAGAGGGCGCGCAGGTAGGCGTCGGGAATCTGCAGTTCCATTGGCACCGCGCGCTTTTGAATGCGCGCGAACAAGACT
>NZ_CAXTGZ010000135.1:0-13053 GCF_964243625.1 uncultured Caballeronia sp. | reverse complement strand
GCTTCACCGCCGGCGCGGTTGCCGTTCGGTTCGCGCCCGCCGTTACTGCCGCGCGCACCATAGCCGCCGCCAGTTCCAGCGCCGCTGCCGTTGCCGGCGAAACCGCCGCCGCCAAAACCGCCCGGAGCACCACGACGGCCGCCGGGGGCGCCAGGGCCGCCGCGTGTCGGCGTTTGAGCAAAACGGTTATGGGAACTCAGCACCGGTTCGCGAGTGATGATACCCATGGATGTTTGCAGCGGATCCGGCTGAACGCGGGGCGCAGCGCTGCGCGAGCCGCGTTCCTCCGCCGGCGCCTTGAGTCCCACCGATGCCAGCAGGCCACGCACCTCGTTATCTTCCAGCTCTTCCCAACGGCCGCGCTTCAGGCCCTTCGGCAAGGCGATCGGGCCGTGACGCGTACGAATCAGACGGCTGACCATCAGGCCGGCCGCTTCGAACATGCGGCGAACTTCACGATTGCGGCCTTCAGCCAGCGCCACGTGATACCAGTGGTTCGTGCCTTCGCCGCCGCCATCGCGAATCCGCAGGAAGTTCGCCGGACCGTCTTCCAGTTCGACGCCGCTCAGAAGCTTCTGGCGCATGCCTTCCGATAACTCGCCGACTACCCGGACCGCGTATTCACGCTCGACGCTATAACGCGGATGCATGAAACGGTTGGCCAGATCGCCGGAAGTGGTGAGCAGCAACAGCCCTTCGGTATTGAAGTCGAGCCGGCCGACCGCAAGCCATTTGGCCGTCTTCATGGGCGGGAGGCTGTCGAACACAGACGGACGCCCTTCAGGATCGGCATGACTCACGATCTCGCCGGTCGGCTTGTGGTACAGCAGGATACGCGGCGGCTTGGTCGCGAGCTTGCGCTTGACCGGCTTGCCATTGATGCGAACCTGGTCGGTCGGCATGATCCGCTGGCCAATATGTGCCGGCTCGCCATTCACCGATACCCGCCCTGCCACGATCAGTTCTTCCATGTCACGGCGCGAACCCATGCCGGCCTCGGCCAGCACCTTGTGGAGCTTCGGCGTGTCGTCATCGGCTTCCAGGACGCGCTTTTGCGGCGTGGGCTTGCCCCGGCGCAGCATGGGCGCGCGAACGCCGCCTGAGGTGTTGTCGGCATCGAAAGCGGGCGATGTCACGTATTCGAAAACATCGTCGACTGCAGCGGCCGCGGGCGTGGGATTGATCGCGGCTTCGTCACGACGGCCACGCTTTTGACCCTGGCCGGCTTGCGCCTGACGCGGTTGACGGCGGCCGCCTTCACGCGGAGCCTGTCCTTCACGTCCTTCACGCGGGCCATCGCCTTGCGACGGCCGCGGTCCGCGAGGCGGTCGGCCACCCGATGCTTCGCGGGCGTTTTCTCCATTCGGCGCCGCCGCTTCGCGCGGTGCCCGCGGCGGTCGCGGGGCGCGCGGACCGGCGTCCTTGCGCGGTGCGCGTGTGGGCGCAGCAACTTCACCATCCGAGGACGCTTCCACGCTTGCATCCGGTGACGGCGTTGCGCCGTCGGCGCCCTTAGTCTTCGCAACAGCGCGACGGCGCGCGATCAGGCTGCGAGGACCACGGCGCAAGCCGCGACGCGGACGCTCCTCGCCGTCGGCGGGTTCGTCGGAGCGTGTGCGTTCGCCTGCGTCGGCCTGGTCATGTGCGTCATCGGCACGAACGGGGCGCTCGGATTCGGGCGAATCGCTGTCGTGGGAATGTGTCAAAACAACCTCAAATGTGTCGGGTCGCGCGCCCGTCGCGAGCGCGTCAGAAAAATCCGGCCGTTGGTGATAAATAGCCGAATGAAGGTTTCGTACAAACGAGCTAGCCGTTTTACGGCTAGCCGTTACGGCTGGCGATCAACGGCGTCAGGCCCTGCGCGCAGTCCGGTCGTCCGGTGCGTCGAGTTCGTCGGTTTCGTTTGCTTCGTCAGGCGCTTTCGCCGCGCCTGCACTGTCCGATACGCCTTGAACGGACGTAACGTCGATTTCATTTACTGCGGGCGATGCATCTTCCTGCCCCGCGGGCGATGCGTTCGTTTGCACGTCAGCAGGCGCATCGTTGCGCGAATCCAGAATCGCAGCCTCTTCAGCGTGGACCACCGCGTCAGAACCGGGTTCCTCAACTGGCGGCAGTTCGACCGCGGCAACCGGCACAGCATCCGATGCTCCCGGCTCGCCGTCGGCATCGGCATCGGCATCGGCGGCATTGGCCTCAGGCTTGCTCGCTGACTCCGGTCGCACGCCTTGCGCGAGCGCAGCGACAATGGCAGCCGCCGGGTCGTCGCCAGGAAAATCGATTGCATGCTGCGCGAGCAGCGATGCTTCCAGTTGCGCCGACGGGTTATCGAGCGCGGGAAGTTCGTCGAGCGCGCTCAAACCGAGATCATCCAGGAACTGCTTGGTGGTTGCGTAGAGCGCCGGCCTGCCCGGCACATCGCGGTGGCCGATCACCTCGATCCAGCCGCGATCCTCGAGCTGCTTCACCACCTGCGTGTTCACGGTCACACCGCGAATTTCTTCGATATCGCCGCGCGTGACCGGCTGCCGGTAACCGATGATCGCCAGCGTTTCGAGAACCGCGCGCGAATACTTGGGCGGCTTCTCGGGGTGCAGCCGATCGAGATATGACCGCATTGCGGGCTTGCTCTGAAACCGCCATCCGGACGCGAGAGCCACGAGTTCCACACCGCGCCCCGACCAGTCCTGCTTGAGGGTGTCGAGCAAGGTGCGAACCGTATCCGCCGAGATATCGTCGGCGAAGAGCTTGCGCAACTCGGCGAGTTTCAGCGGCTCCTGCGCGCAGATCAAGGCTGTCTCGAGGACGATCTTCGCCTCTTGGGTATTCATGCAGCTAGATAGGACCCTGTATGGTCTATGAACCGGTCAAGTCAGGCCGAAACGAAGGACGCCGATTACTCGAACCATTCGCAACGCTCAGACTGGACAATCGTGGACGAGGATACTGACGACGCGCTCGCCCGATTTATGATCGGTCATATTGATTGGGAGCACGCACCGGGGGGAGGCACAACACGGGATCAGATCCTGATCGCCGAGCTTATCCCAGCCGGACGAAGTAGCACTTTCCAAGGCGGAAGCGCGTGACTGCACGCATATTACGCAAAAAAAAACGGTGCGTAAAGGTGAAACATCGCGCCGCGTCCGGCCTCACGTCTGCAAGCTTTACAGGCTCGGCCTGCGGCCTGCTTTGCCGCCATGCCGGTACGGCGCGCCGAACGGCCGTTTTCGGGCGGTCGTGCTTCCCCAGGCAAGGTTGAGCCGCTCCAGCCCCGCGCCTGCGGCCGGCTCACACTGTGGACCGCGTTTCCATGAAGCTGCGCAAGCGCGCGACGCCGGCATCCAGACGCGCGGTGTCGCAGGCATAGCACCAGCGCACGTATCCCTCGCCCTCCGGACCGAAAGCACTGCCTGGCGCCAAGCCGAGTCCGCTCTCACGCACCAGGGTCTTGCAAAGCTCGAGGCTGTGATCTGCCCCTGGAAGCTTGAAGAACAGATACATGGACCCCAGCGGCGCACGAACATCGACGCCGGGAATGGCCTGCAGCGCCGTCACCAGATAGTCGCGGCTGGCACGCAGGTCTGCGACCACGGATTGCGTAAACCGCTCGCCATCCCGTACGGCTGCGATTCCGGCTAACTGCACGAAAGACGGCGCGCACGACGTGTTGTATTCAACGAGCTTGCCCAGATCCTCCATCACGCTTTCGGGCGCGACGATCCAGCCAAGCCGCCAGCCGGTCATCAACCACGCCTTCGAGAATGAATTCACCGCGATCACGCGTTCGTCGCGGGACGCGAGGTCGAGAAACGAGGGCGCGACGGTTGCGTCATTGCCATAATAGAGGCGTTCGTAGACTTCATCTGCGATCAGCCAGATGCCGTTCTGGCGGCATCGGTCCAGCACTGCTTGCTGCTGTTCACGCGTCATCACCCAGCCCGTCGGGTTGTTCGGCGAGTTGATCATCAGCATGCGTGTATCGGGCGTCAGGGCCGCCAGCAAACGATCCAGGTCCAGCACCCAGCCATCTTCCCCATACGTCAGCGAGACAGTTTCGACAGTCGCGCCAAGGATCTTGGGAATTTCCACGAGGTTGGGCCAAAGCGGCGTCACGGCCACCACGCGGTCGCCGGCGCCCACCACGAGTTGCGCTGCGAGCATCAGGGCATTGACGCCCGCGCTCGTCACGGCAACCTCCGCCGACCGGGTCGCACCATGCAATCTACCGACGTAACCGGCAAGCGCTTCGCGCAACGGCGCAATACCCAGGTTGTGCGTATAGAAGGTTGCGCCGTCGGCGAGCGCCTGACTGGCGGCATCGCGGATGAACTGGGGCGTCACCTGATTGGACTCGCCAAACCAGAAAGGCAGGACGTCCGGGACACCAAAGCCCGCGTTCGCCACCTCGCGAATCTGGGACGGACGCAGTGCGCGCACCGCGTCGCGCGCATTGGGCATAAGCACGCCTGACGCGCCGTTGGTACCGGCTTGACTGGACAGCGCGCCAAGCTCCGAGATGACCGCCCCTTCTGATTCGCTCATTACCTTCCCCGCAGATCGAAACCAAAAGTCTAACGCGACGGCTCCCGAAACGCGCGATACGGCTCGCACGTTAGCCATCAGGCCAGTTTTTCGAGGGTTTCATCCTGCTCACCTCGGTTACTCCAGTTCCTCCACACGCTTGGGCAAGCGTGCAACCAGCGTCCACACCGACTCGGCCGCGGGCGAGAGCGAGCGATCGCGCCGGCGCACCAGTTCCACCGTCCGCTCGATGCGCGGCATCAACGGCAACGCCACCAGCGACGAATTCGCCGGCAACGGCAAGGCGAGCCACGGTAATACGCTAATGCCTACGCCCGCCTCCACCAGACCGAAAACCGTGGCCGAGTGGCCGAGTTCCTGCACCACGTCGGCGACCACGGAGTGCTCACGCATGACGGCATCGATGATCGGACGGCTTCCCGACGCGTGGTCGAGCATCACCAGCCGCTCGCCCGAGAGTTCCTCCCATCGAACCTGCCGGGCGCCCGCGAGCGCATGGTCGCGCCTCAGGACTGCGCAGAACGAGTCGGTGGTTACGACCTGCGCATGCAAGTCGTCGTGAGCAAAGGGCCCAATGGCAACACCAAAATCCACTTCGCCGGACTTCACTTTCCGGATGACGTCGGCCTGGAGATCGTCCCGCAAGCCCAGCGAGATCAGCGGGAATTCCTTGAGGCAGGCGGCTAGCACAAAGGGCATAAGGCGGCATGCAACGGTCGGACTCGCCGCCACGATCACGCGGCCACGCTTTTGCTGACCAAGATCGCGGATTTCGCGCAAGGCTTCGTCCAGGTCCAGCAACAGCCGCGACACACTGCCCACCATATTCGTCCCGACGTCCGTGAGCTGGACTTCACGCGTCGTTCTGTCAACGAGCTTCAGACCAATTTCTGTCTCCAGTTCGCGTACACAGCGGCTTACTGCCGACTGGGTCAGTCCGATTTCGTCGCCCGCGCGGCTGAAACTTTGCAGCTTCGCCACTTCGATAAACACCCGCAGCTGCCGCAAAGTCACGTTCAGCGCGCGATTCATAATATATCCTCATCAATCGATCCTATAAATGCAGATTGTAGATCACTGGCCCCGAAATCGCTCTGGGGGACCGTTGCGCTGCGGTGCAGCAGAAAGGCATTCGCGCACGCGGGATGGGCTTGCTGCACATGATTGGTGATTGTCCCGATTTCATTAACTGCACTTATAGCGTCTCATACGGCCCATGCTGGCAGTACGCCAGCCTACTGCCACGAGGCTTTCCGGCCGATCAGTATTGGCATGGCACGGTTCTCGCATTTACTTGCGCAGAGGTCGGCGCCATTGCAGTTTTAAACGCAAATCGTCCGTCGCAATGTCTGCTCCGACCTTACCTGGGTTCGATCTTCGAATTCCGACCAGAGTGCGCGGCGCGGGGCAGCGCACCGGGGTTAGCTTCGCTGAGGTGAAACATGATGTTCGACGATTTAAGAGATAACGAGTGGGCGCTGGTCGAGGCCTTGTTCTGTGCAGAACCTGCACGCAGCGAACGTCGCGGTCGTCCGCGCGTGGAAGCACGCGCTGTTGTCAACGCCGTCTTGTGGGTGTTGTCGACAGGCGAAGGCTGGTCGAAACTGCCGGGACGCTACCCGTCGCCGCCGACCTGCCGCCGTCGTTTCGACGAATGGCAAGCTGACGGTACGCTGGCCGAGATCGTGAAACGTCTTGGAAACAATGGCCGTGAAGTGTCGTTGCGCGGCCGGATCGGCTCGACGGCTGCAAAACCGCCTGCACCGCCCAGCCGCGACCGCCTGCGTGGCGCGTTCTGGACGAATCCGGAATCGTGGCGCGCTCCGGTCAAGATGGCTTGATTTCGGGCCTGTTTCTACCGGCTTGATTCATATCAGCAAAGTGCATGTCGAGGCATCACGGTCGAGGTAAATCAACCGTGGTCGGCCCGGCAGAATCGCGAAGCACCCGCGCGCAGATTTTTTCTGCGCTTGAAGCACGGTCCCATCCGATGACCTTTCTCCGTTGGATGCGGATCATCGGTCTGCTCCCTCGCAGACCGTTCCATGCCACCCAATCTGCCAGGAAGCGCCCGGCCTGCACCTTTACGGCCGGGCGTATGGCGCACGTTCTCAGGGCACGATCGGCGCAATCAGTGCGCATGCGGTCGCTCGCCGCGAAACAACTCTTTACCATTATTTACAGCGCCCTTTCGTGCACTGGCATAAGTTATGAGGCTAGCTAACAGACCGCGAAGGTCTGAAGGGAGCTCATCATGAAACCAATGTCATTCGTAGCATGCGGCATTGTGATTTCATCGCTTGGCGTGACCATTCCGATGCAGGCTGAATCACAATCGGGCAATTTCGCGTTGCGCGCTGATACCGAGGCAGACATGCAGGCGTGGAAAAAGGAGCCTGTGCGCAGCAATCAGCCGGCAGAACCGGCGCCTCGTGGCGATTTGCGCGGTGATATCGCGAGCAACGTACATACACGTCCGGAACCGGAGCGCGGAGCACGTCCACGCCGACATTGATCGCGGCATGAGGGGACGCGGTTTTGACGCAATGAACATTCAGGGAACCGTTCTCTAAATGACAAGTCGGACTTGATGCCATGAGCACAGCGTGGCAGAAGTAAATCCGGTAAGCCCGTATCCTCGTGGTACGGGCTTTTTTTTGGCGGAGAACGATATTGGCCCCTGAAGGGCGGCAAAACGGCCAAACCAAGCACCGCAACCGTTTGCGTGGCTTGGTACGTCGCGATCGATTCTCCGGCAAACAGATTCAGAATCAACAGGTAAGGAAAACTGATCGGATCTAGGCGCGCGCTTCGGCAAAAGGCTCCTGCACAATCGCCAGTGCATACGGCGCCGCACGGTGCAATTCCCAATCCATGGAGCGCTCGTCGCGCGAAAGGCGGGAAAATTCGAGTTTGCCGCGCTCGGTGACAACCGCTATATCGACCGGAGCATGAAACCCCGGGGCCGGGGCAACGGTGCGCTGCCTGACGAGTTCCAGAAGGCCCAAGTCGCGCAGATGGCTGAAAACGTTTGGGCGCCTTGCCCACGGAACTTGACGATACTGAGCTCGCCGGAGCGCTTCGAGTACGGCTTCGTTTGAATACGTGGTCATCTCGTTATGTCTTCCAGTGCAGCCGTGACGGCGCCACTTGGCAGTAAAGTCGCCTGCCAGCGGCGCCGACTAAACGCGGCACGCCCCGAAACCAGTCAAAATGCCGACAGTGCGGCACCTGACAGGAACTCGCAGCCGCCGCTTGCGCTAGGTGCTGCTTGATTCTTACCGCTGCTTATAATTCCGAGCTCCCGTTAAACGCGCATTACATGACACGTCCCGCAGTTCCGGCGATGCATTCTCCTGAATGCGATGACCACGAAGCGGATTATCTCGAAAACCTATACGTTACCTCAAACCAAATTGGTTCTTATAACTTTATTGCTGCTTTTCTTTGCACTGTTTGCCGTTTGGCGTCATCACAGGCTTCTCGTTGCTGCGGTATGCGCGTTGGTCTTCTGGGCACTTGGCGCCGGCTGGTTAGGAAAGCCCCTGCTGCATCTCGCCCAAACCGGTTTCGAGTCGCCGTCAGCCTCGCAAAACGTGCGTTTCGCATCGCGAACAACTTTTGTGTTGTTGGGCGGAGGCACAACTTATGACGACAACAACCAACTCGTTCCCCGGCGCGATGCATTCACGCGTGTAGTTGCGACTGCTGATTTGTACCGGGAATGCCGACGCGCCGGCGGCGTCTGCCGCGTGATCGTGAGCGGAGGCAATCCTGAGCATCACGAACAAGCTGAAGCCGATAACTACGCGCCCTTCCTGTTCGCGCGAGGTGTCGACGCCAGCGACGTGCTGCTCGAGAACGAAAGCGTCAACACCTATGAGAACGCGCGTAACGTCGCAAGGCTGCTTGGACCCAAGCGCGACGGGTCGTTCGTGCTGATCACATCGGCGTATCACATGCGGCGCTCGTTGGCCGCGTTCAGCGCCTTCGGCATGAAGGCGCAACCGTTTGTCAGCAACGTGAGACTCCCGCATGTCTCGCTTTTCCCGCGGCGGCGGGGGTTTGTCGACTCAGAAACTGCGCTCCATGAAATGGTCGGTCTTGCGCGCTTTTACGTGTATCGACTTGTTGGTCTTTATTGAGACACGAATGCATTAAGCGCCCATCGAAACGGTCGTTGCATATCTCGAAATTCAGTACTAGAAAGCATTGAGCTTCGCCGGTATTATCGCCGGCGCGGTCAACCGACTGTCCGGGAAGGCGTGCAGTTGAAACGAAGAGCATGATTGCAGCAGCTAGGCACACGAACCGTAACGATATGTAACAGCCGCGCTGGAGCAGCACTTGCTGACGAGCGTTCAATGTCACGGATAAAGTGACAGGCCAACCCGGGTTCAACGAATCTATGGAGGTAACAATGAAGAAAATTTCTCTGGCAGTTCTGGTTTCCCTTAGTGCAATCACCGGTGCGGCTTTCGCCCAGTCGGACCAAGGCGTCTCCATGAGCACCGATCCAGGCAAAATCTCTGATATCGAGCAGCGCGCACAAGCCCTGCAATCGAATCAGGCGAACATGCAGGAAATGCCGGCCCACAAGACCGGCGAGCACCACAAGAAATCAGGCTCCAAGCATTCGAAAAAGGCGGCGCACGCTGCCGGCGCGAGCCAATAAGCCCTCGGGGCAAAACGTAGAGGCGGCGCGCAAACGTTAGCCGTCAGACACGGAGCCGGATAAATGCACGAGGCGTTTATCCGGCTCTTTTTTGGCCAGGGATCTTCCGCAGGGAAAGGTGCCTGGTTCAAGCCGCCGATACATGATGCGGCCTCCAATCCGGCGGTATGCTACATTCCGCGTCGATAAATTGAATCGCACCCGTGTGCGGAGGATCGTATGAGCAACATCCAGCTGGATATTGAATGGACCGAAGCGGCATCGCGCAAGATTGAAAAGCTGATGCCGCGCAATGCGAAGGACAAGGACGCCTACCTCGCCCTGCCGCCCGTGGAATGCCTGCCTATGGAAGGCGACGTGCTGTTCCTGGGCCCGGACGGCAAGCAGCAGCCGTTTATCGTTGCCGAGCGCCAGTATCACCACGACGGCGACGCCGACTGGACCATCATCCTGATTCTCGACGTCCCCCAGGAAACGCACTGACGAGCGGCTTGGCACGGCGCCTGGGGCTTCTTGCCGCCCGAAGGCACCGGTGAACGCTCAGAGCTTTGCGACCACGTTGATTTCGCCGCGTTCGATCAAGTCGGGCAAAGCCTTGCTGAGCGCCTTGATGTGAGGCGTCTGATTGTGCTCGGCGAGCGATGCTTCGCTTTTCCATCGCTCGAAAAACACAAATCGGCGTGGCTCCTTGATGTCGCGATGCAGGTCGTATTGAATCGCGCCCGGTTCGGCGAGCGTCGGCGCCACGATGCCCTGCAGCAGTTCCTTCAACTTCTCCTCGTTGCCAGGCTTGGCTAGAACGTTGCGACCACCGCGATTTCCGTCATGTTCAGACTCCCAGATTAAAGCGGTAAGCATAACGTTCGCGCAGCACTTTCGCAGAAATCAAGCGCCGCAAGAAAAAAGCCCGCGTTCCCATTTGGGAGCGCGGGCAAAAGCCGTCGCCCTACGAGGATAGGCGACGGGGCCATCGAGATCCGCTTGGCCAGCGGATCGCAATTCGTGAAAGATAAAACAGGTCGGCACGGACAATGTGGAGCGTGGCGCACTACATCGCAGGCGTCACGCAGATTACATGCCATGGATGCAATGTAACCCCTATGCGGTTGATTCCTATAAGCTTTCCCGCACATAAAACCGCAGAAAGCGCTTTGCTCCGATTCGTGTAACGCTCAGCCGTAACGTGACATCGATTACATGCGGCTTGACCGAAATCTTCGACGAAGCTTAAACGGTCGCAAATGAATTCCGCGCGTGTTACCGCGCATTCCAATACGAGGGTTCGCTCTAAATCGCCATCGGCGTCTCGCAGGCATAAAAAAACCCGCCTGGGCTCAGGCGGGTTCGTTCGAGACAGTCCGAAGATCTTTACTCGAGACTCAGCGCAACTGGTCGTCGAGCAAGGCCATGATCTGTCGTGCTTGCGGCGACGAGTCCACATTCCCCTTGCTGTCGATGATCGACACCCGGGTTTGCGTTTCCGTGAGCGCACGGACGTTGACTTCGTAATTTTTCGGAAGCTTTTCTTTCTTGCCGTGGAACACCTGATTCCAGAAGCCCTGCTCCGCCGCAGTCATGTCCTTCGGATCGACATAACGGACAAAATAAATTCCGCGGCCACGATCACGGTCATCGACCGTGAAGTTGGTCCGGTCAAGCGCAAGACCGACGCGCAGCCACGCGCGGTCGTACGCCTCCGGCAACGTGATCTCATCCGAAGTGGCTTCGGGAATCACGTCTTCCTTGATCGGCGTCTGTGCCGCCAGCGCAACGTTCTGCGCCGCGCGCGACGATGCCGTCGCCGCCGATGGTCCACTCGCCGCCGCTGCCGCCATGGCGGCGTCGCTCATGCCTGTCTGTCCGCTTGCCTGCCGCGCATCTGCCAACGCGAGCGACGACATGAGGCGCTTGAGGTACTCGCCTTCCAGGGCCGGGTCGTTCGGTTTGGCTTGCCATTGGCTGTTGTCGTTGTTCGTGCCCGTCAACGCCTCACGCATGCCCTTCTGGCTTACGAACACATAAGTGCCACCGTTCGGACCCGCTTCCAGGCGAGTACGGTACTTGTTGCGCTCGGCAGCCACGTACGAGTTGCCCGTTGCAATGGACAGCGTGTTGCGAATCAGGCCGTCTGAAATCTGTGGATGCGTTTCGTTCCAGTCGGTTTCCATGACGCCCTTGTCACGCGCGTCCACAACGAGCAGAAAACCCTGTTCCTGCCAGAAGCGGCGAATCTGCGGCCACGCTTGTTCCGGCGACTTGTTGTCGATGACCAGCCACCGCTCCGTACCGTCGCGCTGGATATGCATGCCGGAAACCGGCGGAATCACCGTAGGCGCGCTCGGCGCGACCTTCTGCGTCTGCTGGAGGTCGGACAGCGACGCCTGGCCACCCTGCGGCGGCAACGAGCGCTGGTCGCCCGATTCCTCAAGGAGATTGGGCGGGACGGCAAGGGATGCCTGCTTTGACCGGGAATCGCTCTTGTAATTGATTGCGTTAGGCGACGACGTACCACATCCGGCAACCAGGCCACCCGCCAACAGGAGGGCTGCCACCTTCAAAGCCGGCTTGTTCACACGAAAATCTGTCATGTTTGGGAAATCCTTCCGCTACGCCACGGCGTTTTCCGTGGATCAACCAAGCATTTTACCGGTCCCGCGCGCCGCCGTGCAAAAACAGTGGCCTCGCAGGTCTGCAATGGTCGTGGGCTGAGCCGGCTATTTACCTTCAAAGATGAAATCTGCGCGCCAAATCGGACGGATCATTGCGTCGCGGCGCACCCTCAATTGCACCGTTTCGAGATCCACTTTTTGTGTCGTCCCAGCGCATCGTTTCAGTATCGGTTCAGACCGCATCGTTCAACTGAAATCTCAAAAATAGTCGCACCCATGCTTTGAGCGACAATTTATGACAATCGATCTTGTATTGTCCTAGTCATTAATTCATCACCAACACTTTGTTTAATAAGCAGTTTTAACTAATTTTTTAAGCCGCACGAAAGACCCTACAAGATAATTCCTAACTTGATTCCTGATTACTTCGTCATCTTAAAATTAAGCCTCAATAACAAGAACGGCCACGAGAACGGAGTACATCATGTCTTACCTACATACGCTCACCTCACTTCGGGCAGCGAGCGCTGTCTTGCTGGCTGCAGCGGCTGGCTCAGTGCATGCACAACTGGGATCGACGCTCGGCAATGCTGCGATTGGTTCGGGTACATCCAACGCGCTTGCAGCGGTGATTCATCAAGCCGGTAACAGTGCGGTGCGCTGGCAGGAAACAACCGATGCCAACCAGATCCGCGTGCGGCAGTACTTATCGCCAGCGACGGGACTGGTCTACGCGGTCAGTTGGGATGGGCCAGCCATGCCCGATGTATCGGCGTTGCTCGGCACCTGGTTCGACCGGTATCAGCAAGGCGCGAGCGCTGCGCTGCAGAATGCAAGCGGACTGCATTCATCGCGGGTGGACGGCAGCAATTTTGTCGTGGAGACGCACGTGCGCCTTCGCGACTTCAGCGGCCGCGCCTGGCTTCCCGATGCGCTGCCCGCCGGCGTTGCTGCGGCTGACATCGAATAAGGGGGAATCATGCGAAATACTCCGACCTGCCTGTTGTTGCCGATGCTGATCGTCACGTGTTTCATCCTCACAGCCTGCGGTGGAGGCGGTGGAGGGGGCGACTCCACCTCCTCCACCGCCGCCGCGCCTGCAACTGCAACAACATCCGCAGCGCGCTCTTGCCCTCCCGCATCATGCCCCTCGCCTGCATCGCATACTGACGCTGCGCCACCGGATCGAGCCGGCTCTCATGCGCCATCCGCAAACTCTCGGTC
>NZ_CAXTGZ010000134.1:0-13057 GCF_964243625.1 uncultured Caballeronia sp. | reverse complement strand
AGCGCGCAGGGCCTTGCTGGCAGGCGCATACACCCTGTCTGCCATCAGCTCTTCAGCCCGCTGGCGAAGGCCTTTTGTGCGTCCTCGACCGACTGGTTCTTGTTCCAGAAGTTGGTGATGACGTCCTGCAACGCGCCATTGATATCCGGCGGCGTCAGCATTTCTGGATTCGGCAGTTGCCGCGACTTGTCCTTCATGATCGCGATACCCATCTTTGCGCACATGTCGAGACTCGAATCATCGATGTCGGAACGGATCGGAATCGATCCCTTCTTCGCGCTGAACGCAACCTGCGCAGCCGGCGATGTCATCACGGTCGCAAGCAGCTTTTGCGCCTTGATCGCGTTGGCATCGTCGGTCTTGGGGAACACGAATGCATCGCCTGCAACCAGATACGGCGAATGCGGACCGAAGCCCGGGAAGCAGCCGAAGTCCTTTCCTGCAGATTGTTTCGCCGCGACGAACTCGCCCTTCGCCCAGTCGCCCATGATCTGGACACCGGCCTTGCCCGAGATCACCAGCGCCGTTGCGTCGTTCCAGTTGCGTCCCGGCGAACCCGGATCGATGTAGTTATGCAGCCGCTTGAACTGCGTCAGCACTTTCTTGAAGGCATCGGATTTGACCGCGTTGACATCGCGATCGCGATAGATCTTCAAATACAGATCAGGGCCGCCGACATCGGCGAAAACGGCATCGAAGGTGATCTTCTCCTGCCAGGCCTGACCACCCAGCGCAAGCGGGATGATGCCGGCTGCTTTCAGCTTGTCGAGGTCCGCGATGAATTCATCGTACGTGGCGGGCTCTTTCGTGATGCCGGCCTTCTGGAACGCCGGCTTCGAGTAGAAGAACCATGCCGGCATATGGATGTCGACGGGCGCCGCGTAGTAGTGACCGTTCGACTTGATACTCTCGATGATGGATGGCGGGAAGTTCTTGTCCCAGTTCTCCTTGGCGGCGACATCGTCAACGTTGTTCAGCAGGCCTTGATCGATGATGTCGTGGAATTGCTTTGATGTATTGAACTGGGCGGCCGTCGGCGGATCCCCGCCCATGATGCGGTTCAGCGCGGTCGAGCGCGCCTGGTCGGCGCCGGCCACCGCGTTGTCAACCCACAGGCCGCCGGCCTTGTTGTAGGCATCGGCGAATTGCTTGATGGCGGCTGATTCGCCACCTGACGTCCACCAGTGGATCACGGTGGCTTTCAACGGATCGGCGTGCGCCGCGCTCGTGGCCGCGACGGCCGCAATGACGCTGACAACCAACTTCTTCATGCGGTTCATTGAGTCTCCTCCGGGCTGTCTCGCCCATATGGTCCAACGGAATCTGCATTGATGCTGTGCTTAGGATTACTTACGCACGGGCGTTACGCTCCTCGAGGAACTTCGCGACGAGTTCGGCGCTGCGTTTGAACGTGCGCTTCTGCGTCTTGTAGTCCACATGAACCACGCCGAACCGACGCTCGTAACCAAAGGCCCACTCGAAGTTATCCATCAGCGACCAGATGAAATAACCGCGCACGTCCACCCCCGCCTTGATCGCGCTGTCGACGGCGGCGAGGTGGCGTTTCAGGAACGAGATGCGTTGCTCGTCGTTCACCTGGCCATCGATCACCTGGTCATCCGACGCCATGCCGTTCTCCGTGATGTAGATTGGCGGCAACGACGGATAGGTCTTGTGGAATCCGATCAGCAGGTCGCGCAGTCCATCGGGATAGACTTCCCAGCCCATTTGCGTGCGCTCGACACCTTGCAACGGCACTTCGGTGAAGCCATGCGCGCCATCGCTTTTTACGTTGCTGCGGAAGTAGTAGTTGATGCCAAGGAAATCCAGCGGTGCGCCAATGGTATCCATGTCGCCATCGAGGACCAGCGGTTCAGTACCGGGCCACAGTTCGAACAGTTCTTTCGGATAGGACTTCTTCAAGAGCGGATCGAGCACCCAGGCGTTGTGCTGGACTTCGAACAGGTGTGCGGCGTGTTTGTCGGCAGCGCTGTCAGTTTCGGCCGAGCTTTTCCCCATGTTCGCAACGATTCCTTTCAGCGAGCCGGGATCGTTTGCGCGCAGCACCTCGACGGCCTTGCCGTGCGCGAGCAGCAAGTGATGCATCGCCTGGCATGCGTATCGGCCGTTGGCCAGGCCCGGCGCATGATGGCCGTTGCCGTAGCCGAGGAACGCGGAGCACCACGGTTCGTTGAGCGTGGCCCATGCATCGACCTGGCCCTTGAGTTCGCGGCTCATCAAGTCCGCGTATTCCGCAAACCGATAAACAATGTCGCGATTCAACCAGCCGCCGCGATCTTCGAGATACTGCGGCAAATCCCAGTGATACAGCGTGACGAAGACCTTGAGCCCCTTCTCTTTCAGGCGCCCGACCAGCTTCTTGTAGAAATCGATGCCCTTCCGGTTCGGCTGCCCTGCTTCGTCCATCACGCGCGGCCATGCAATCGAGAGCCTGTAGCCGTCGACATTGAGCGCCGACAGCAGATCGAGGTCCGCTTCCCAACGATGATAGTGATCGCATGCCACTGCGCCGGTGTCGCCGGCGAGCACCTTGCCGGGCGTGGCGGAAAACGTGTCCCAGATCGATGGAAGCCGGCCGTCTTCATCAACGGCGCCTTCGATCTGGTACGAGGCAGTCGCGGCGCCGAGGAGGAAATCTCGCCGCCAGAGGGCGGAATCGGCGGGTGGGGAAAACGGATCGCTGGAAATAACGGATGCGTCAGGTGCCACGGAAACTCCTGTAGATCGGTGGAGTGGAAGCGCTTCCACAAGCGCTTGCGAACGATAGCAGCGCCGATTAAACAGGGACAATCCGGGTTTGTATGGATGCGAGGGGGAAGTGCGGGGAAGAGTCCGGATGAGGGTGAGCAGCGCAGGTCGTTGGTAATAACGTGGCCAGCATCAGCCACATTAACGTTCACATCACAGAGCGTAGGGCACGCGCACACCAGGTTGATCTGGCGAAAAATCTTTCGTGTTGCGTGAGACTAGCAGCAGCGAATGCGCTTGTGCCGATGCCCAAACGATCGCGTCCGGAAGTTTCACACGATGTTTCTGACGGAGCTCGACCGCCCGCGCTGCGATCTTTTCGTCGATGGCAATGACACGAAATGTGTTGAGCCACGCACGAAGCTTTTCCTCACTGTCAGGCGCAGCACCAACCATGATTTCCATCCACGTGATCAGGCTGATTGCTCTTGACTCGTAACGGGTCATTTCGGTCTTGGCCGCGTCGATCCGGTTCAGATAGTCAATGAGGATGCAAGTGTCGAATAAAGCGTTCACCATTCGGACCGCAGCCTCTCTTGGTACGCCAAACCATCCGTTTTCGTGTTCTCCCATAGGCCGAAAACGTCCGTAGCGAGAGCTGGCTTGCGCCGCGCAATGTACGAATCAAGCGCGTCGCGAATAACAGCAGCGCGCGCTCGTTTGTCCACTTCAGCAATTTGCGTTATATCGCTCAACTGCATGTCGGTTAAGTCAACAAGAATTCGGCTCATGATCATCCCCATATATGATATCTACATCATATATCACCCTGTGCCGAGTAGCAAGTTGCGCGATGCGGCTTCATATCGTCGCCACCGATCCCGAATCGACCCGATAATTACTGCCGTTCACAAAACTCGCGCGCTCGGAGCACAGGAAGACGATAACCGCCGCCACCTCCTCCGCTTTCCCGCGCCGTTTCAACTCCATGAACGGGCGCTCTTCATCGAGGAAACTTTTGACGGCGTCGTCGAAACTCTTACCGTTTTCCTTTGCGCGCTTGTCCATCATCGCGTCGGTCATGGGCGTTGCAATGAACGCCGGCGACACCGCGTTCACAAGTACGCCCTCCTTCGCATACGTTTTCGACAACCCTTTCGCGAGGCTCAGTACACCCGCCTTGGCGGCGCAATACGGCAGCTCGTCCACATAGGGCTGCACGGCATCCTCGGAGGCGAGCAACACAATCCGCCCCCACCCGCTCCCCCGCATTTCATCGATAAAAGCGCGCACCAGGCGCACCGGCGACATCAGGTCCGTATTCAGCGTATCGATCCAGCCTTGCTCATCGATCTCGTGGAACATCCCGGTCGCCCCCGTCACGCCGGCAGCGTTCACGAGAATCTGCGGCACGCCCACTTCGCCGAGCACGCGCCTTTTTAGCAATGCAACCGCGGCCGGGTCAGTCAGGTCGGCCGCGAACGCGCGCACACCGTGACCGAGCTTTCGCGCCGCTTCGTCGAGTGAGGATTGATTTTTTGTCGGTGATGACGACCTGGGCGCCTTCGGCCAGCAATTGCTCGGCGGTGCTGAAACCGATGCCCGAATCTGCGCCGGTGATCAGCGCAATACGTCCGTTGATACCAAGATCCATGGTGCTCTCCCGTTCCCGTTGAACGCGTTCGCCGGTGGCGACTGTCCGTCAGCGCAGCAGGAGGGATTCAGCAAAAACGGTGCCTCTGGAAAACCTTATCCGGCGCACTTCACAGGAATCCGCGCGACAAAACGCGTCCCCGCATCTGTTGACGAACTCACCGAAAGCGTCCCGCCGTGTGCCTTGACGATCTGCGAACAGATGTATAGCCCTAAGCCTAGGCCGCCGCTCGGCTGACTGGTCGAGGACCGCCAGTACGGCTCGAAAACCTTTGCGAGTTCGTCGAGCGCAATGGGATGGCCCCCGTTTGCAACGCTGATGACCAGATCGTCGGTATGAATTGCAGCATCGACGTGCACCGGCTGTTCCGGCGCGCCATGAGTCAGCGCGTTGGCAAGCAGGTTCGACAACAACTGCTGCACGCGGCCCCGGTCGCAATCGATACTGCCATCCACGTCGATATGTTCCAGCACAATGCGCCCGGGGTTCGCCGTGCGCAATTCCGCGACGACATCGGCAAGCGCATCGGACATGTCACTGGCAGGAGACAGCGTCACGCCCAGTCCGCCGCCAAGCCGACCTCGCGCGAAGTCGAGGACGTCGTCGATCAGCCGCGACATGCGTTTGGTCGTTGCCCGCAGGCGCGTCCCCAGCGACACAATAGCCGGGTCGTCACGGCGCGCCAGCAACTCTGCGGTCGCGCCAACAGCCGCCAGCGGGTTGCGCAGATCGTGACCAAGCACTGCGATGAACTGCTCGCGTAACTCTGCGGTCGCGCGTTCGTCGAGAAGCGCGGCTTCGGTCGCCGAACGCTCTTTTTCGCTCTCGAGTTGCAATGCAATCAGCTCGGCGAAGAGCGTGAACATGGTGAGCGTACGGGTGTCCGACACCACCGCCGGACGCGGATCGATCGCACAAAGGTTGCCAAAATATTCACCATTCGGCAGGATGATCGGCACCGAGATATAACTTTCGATGTTATAGATACGCGGCGTATGGTGGTTCTGGTAGAGCGGATCGGTGCTCGCGTGGTCGACCGTGATCGGGGCGCGCAGAGCCCTCGACTCGCTGCAAAGCGTGGTGTGAACGTCGAGCTGGCCGCCCGCCACGAGACCGAATTGAATCGTGTCGTGAACGGCGCACGCGGTCCAGGTTCCTTCGGTGACGCGCGCGACCGCCGCGAATCCGAGACCGGTGTTTTTACAGATTACGCTCAGCATGGATGGCACTGCGCCGATGCGCGCCACCGCAGCTACGTCGCGGGCGATATCTTCGTCGCGATCACTCATGGACGCGCGTTAAGGTAATAAAGAGCTGCATGGGGTTCAAAATTTGGCTTCGGGTTTCCGGAAAAATCGACATTACCATGTGCTGCACGATACAACATGTCGGGCCAATCTGACCGTTTTGCGAGTACCACCAAGGTAAAAATCATTGATGTTTCCGCACTCAATCTCATACGAAGAAGACCAATGACCGGAGCAGTCCTTTCCAAGTCGCCCACGGGCATTTCGGGTTTCGACGACGTGACCCTTGGCGGCTTGCCTCACGGCCGTCCCACCCTGATGTGCGGCGCAGCCGGTTGCGGCAAGACGCTTTTTGCAATGACCTTCCTGGCCGAAGGCGTTCTCAAGTACGGTGAACACGGCGTGCTGGTCAGTTTCGAGGAATCGGCGGAGGACCTGGCGGCCAACGTCGCGTCGCTCGGATACGACGTGAACGCCCTGATCGAGCAAAAAAAACTTGCCATCGATCACGTGAAGATCGACCCGACGGTCATCGAGGAAACCGGCGATTACGACCTCGAAGGCCTGTTCGTGCGCCTCGATTACGCCATCCGGAGCGTGAACGCCAAGCGCGTGGTGCTCGACACGCTCGAAGCGCTGTTCGCGAGTTTCCCGAATCCCGTTCTGCTGCGCGCGGAGTTGCGGCGGTTGTTCGACTGGCTGAAGGAGCGCGATGTCACCGCAATCGTGACGGCCGAACGCGGCGCGGGCGGCCCGGGGCAGCTCACGCGCCATGGCATCGAGGAATATGTTTCCGACTGCGTGATCCTGCTCGATAACCGCGTCGAAAACCAGGTCAGCACGCGACGCCTGAGAATCGTCAAATATCGCGGTTCGGCGCATGGAACGAACGAATACCCCTTCCTCATCGATACCACCGGCATCAGCGTGCTGCCCATCACATCGGCGGGCCTGTCGCACGTCACGTCGAACGAAACCCCTTCCACGGGCATCGACGACCTGGACGGCATGCTGGGCGCGGGCGGCTATTTCGTGGGTTCGAGCGTGCTGGTTTCGGGGCTCGCCGGCACCGGCAAGACCACTTTCGCCGCCAAGTTCGTGGAAGCGCGCTGCGCGCTCGGTGAGCGCACCCTCTGGTTCGCCTTCGAGGAGTCGCCCGAGCAGATCGTGCGCAACATGCATTCCGTGGGCTTGGATCTTGCGCAGTACCTGGGGAAGTCCCTGCGGATCGAATCGGCGCGTCCGAGTTTCTTCGGGCTGGAAATGCATCTTGCGCGAATGGCGCGGGACATCGAATTGTTCAAGCCGACCGCCGTGGTCGTCGATCCGATTTCCGCGTTGCGCGGCGTCGACGCGGAAGTGCACGCGACGCTGCTGCGACTCGTCGACCTGCTCAAGGCGCACGGAATCACTGCAATTTTTACCAGTTTGACAAGCACCGATCAGGCGTCGAGCGTCAACGACCGCAGCATTTCGTCGCTGATGGACACATGGATCTCGTTGTCGCATGTGGAAACGAATGGCGAGCGCAACCGGCTCGTGTACGTGCTGAAATCGCGCGGCATGGATCACTCCAACCAGGTTCGCGAATACAAGATCAGCAACGAAGGAATCGCCATGGTGCCGGCCTATGTAGGAGCGCGGGGCGTGCTGACCGGTTCAGCGCGGCTTGCGCAGCAAGTTCAGGAACGCGATGAAATCGCCGCGCGGGAAGAAGCCGTGCAGCAAAAAGTGCGTGAACTCGCGCGACGCCGCAAAGTGGTGGAACTGCAGGTTGCCGAACTGCAATCGACGCTGGAAGCCGAAGCGGCGGAACTCGAGGCGCTGATTACGCAGCGCGACGAACGCGATCGCACCCGCGATGCCGATCGCGCAGACATGGCGCGGGTCAGGCAGTCAAAGCAATGACCGACCACGAACCGTTACCAAACGACGAGCCTTACCTGTTGCGCCTGTACGTGGCCGGGGAAACGCCGAAATCGCTCGCCGCAATCCGCAACCTGCGCGCATTGTGCGCAACGCATCTGGCCGGGAAATTTTCCATCGAAGTCATCGATTTGCGCGTGAATCCGCAACTCGCCGCTGCCGATCAGATCCTCGCCATTCCCACGGTCGTGCGACATTTGCCGTCGCCGCTCAAAAAAGTCATCGGCGATCTCTCCGATACTGAACGCGTGCTCGTCGGCCTCGACCTTCGTCCGGGGATCCGCTCATGAACGCAAGTCCTGCCGGCGCGGACAGCGGACTTTCGTCGACAGGGCCGCCATCGGCCCAGCTTGTGTTGCGCCTTTACGTCACGGGGAACACGCACCGCTCCACGCGCGCCGTGGAGAATGCCAGGCGTTTGCTCGAGGTCTACGCGGCGGGACGTTTCGAGCTTGAAGTCATCGATATCTATGTGCATCCCGAAGCGGCCATCGCCGCGCAGATCATCGCCGCGCCGACGCTGGTGAAGCTCAATCCCGGACCGCTGCGCCGGGTGATCGGCGACTTGTCGGACTCGAACAAGGTGCTCGCCGCGCTTGGCCTGAATGCATTAGACACCGCTGGCGCCGCGCCCCCCGCGCCCGAGAGCGCTTCCATCAAACCTTGACGCGCATGCCCGATCAATTCCGCGACCCACCCGTTGTATCGTCACTGGACACTGCGTCCATAGAAGAACTGCGCGAGCGGCTGCGCGAAGCGGAAGACACGCTCGACGCCATCCGCAGCGGCGCGGTGGATGCGGTGGTCGTCGGCAGCGACGAGGACAGGCGAATCTATACGCTCGAAAGTGCGGACCGGCCGTATCGTGTGCTGGTAGAGCAGATGCAGGAAGGCGCGGTCATGCTTTCCGGCGACGGCACGATCCTCTACGCCAACGAACGCGCCGTGCAGTTGCTCGACCGCGAAGTGGAGCATGTGGTCGGCCATGCCTTCAGCGCGTTTGTGCTTGAAGGACAACACGTACGGCTTGTCGAATTGCTGCAGGAAAGTGCAACCGGCACCGCTCGCGACGAACTCACGGTGTTGTCAGCGAGCGGCGAAACGCCGGTGTATTGCAGCTTCAAGGCGCTCGATGCCGAACGGGACCGCGACCGCCTGATTTGCGGCGTGATCTCCGACTTGTCCCAGCAGCGGCAGATGGAAGCGCGGTTGCACCAGGCGCAGAAAATGGAAGCGGTCGGACAGTTGACGGGCGGTCTTGCGCACGACTTCAACAACCTGCTGCAAGCCATTCACGGCAATCTCGAACTGGTGAAACGCGTGCCGGCCGATTCCGAGCGCGTGCTTCGCTGGACCGACAATGCCATGCGCGCGGTGAGCCGCGGCGCGAAGCTGACCGCGCAACTGCTGGCGTTTTCGCGCTCGCAGAAGCTCGAACTGAAAGCGGTTGCGCTCGCGCAGCTCGTGCACGGCATGGCGGATCTTTTCGATCGCACGCTGGGTCCATCGGTCGATCTGAGGCTGGAACTCACCGACGATCATGCGCTTGTCATCGCGGACGCAACGCAGCTCGAGCTCGCGCTTCTCAACCTCGCGATCAACGCCCGTGACGCCATGCCGTCGGGCGGCTTGCTGCGCATCGGGACGGTTTCGAAGACGATCACGGACGACGCCGATCTGGCCGATGGCGACTACGTGGAACTGAGCGTGGCCGACACCGGCACGGGCATGCCCGCCGATGTCGCCGCGCGCGCCTTCGAACCGTTTTTCACGACCAAGGAAGTCGGCGCGGGTACGGGGCTCGGACTGGCGCAGGTGTACGGGATCTGCCGGCAAGCGGGCGGCCATGCGCGTATTGACAGCAGTCCGCGCGGCACGCGCGTGTCGCTGTTCCTGCGCCGTTCGCCTGAAGCGCAGGCGGCGCCAGACCCATCGGCGGCGCTGATCGTCCAGGCCAGCAACGCCGGCGCGCCGCGCATCCTCGTAGTCGATGATGACCCGGATGTTCGCGCGTTCATGGTCGACACGCTGGTGTCGCTGGGGTATCGGGTCGAGTCCGCGGCGAGCGGGCGCGCGGCGCTGCACATGATGGCCGAAGCACAGCCCGACTTGCTGGTGCTCGATTTCGCGATGCCGCATCTCGACGGCGCGGCAGTGGCGAAACTCGCGCGTGAGAAAGGCTATGCCATGCCGATTGTGTTTGCCAGCGGCTACGCGGACAGCTCGGCGCTCGATGCCGCGATGGGCACCAACATTTCGCTGTTGCGCAAGCCCTTCTCGATCGCGCGGTTGTCGGCGGCGGTCGCCGCGGCGTTGTCGCTGGAACGCTGATTCAGTTCACCAGCGGCGCGATGCCGATGGTATGGCCACATTCGCAAGCACAGGGGCAATTGCTTCTTCGATGCCGGTATCGCCCCTTTGCCGCGCTTGCTCGGATTCTTCGGCAAGCCGGTTCACTTCCCATTCGCGCTGCCATTGCTCGACTTCCTGACGCCGTTCGATGGCGAGCCGCGCCTCCTCTTCCTCGTCGATCCACGCAGAGAACGTGGAGAATGCGCGTTCCATCGCTTCGTAATGGGCCGCCGGGCCGAAGACCGTGAACAGCAAACGCTCGCCGTGTCCGGGATGGGTCCAGTAGATCGCGAGTTCCTGATCGGCAACGGCGTCCGCTTTCGTGTATCGCGCGGCATGTCCGCTCGATATTGTTTCTGCCGCCGCTGCCGGCGCGAAATCGTTCCAGCGCATCATCTCTTCTTTCGATGCTACGAACTTCGGCGTTTGCGGTTTTTCATCGCGCGTGACGCGTTCCTTCGCCACGACCTTGACCGGCCAGTCGAAGCTGCCCGAACGCAGGCGCTGGAACTCGCCTGGAGCATCGCTGGAAATGAATTCCTTCGATACCCGGTTCACGTTCAGTGTGCGCGAAGCCAGCCGCAACATCAGATCGACGCCGCCGCCAAGCACGCGGATACGGCGTTCGTCCTCGCGGATTTCGGCGACGCACGGCGACGACACCGGCGACTCGCGCCGGTCGTCCATATAGCCATGCACCCAGAGAACCGCCAGCACGAGCAACGATACCGCGACCGCAACGTCGGTCTGCGGCGCGAGCACGAGCCCGGCAAACAGCATGGCGATAGCCACGGCGAATATGCTGATCTTCATGAACCGCCCAAGGGCGGAATCAGCCTGGAAGAAGGCAAGCAACCACATTGGATTTTCCCGGATCTTTTCTTTGTTTTGACTTCATATCCGCAGCCGGCATGCACGAAGGGTCTGGCTTCGCCCGGCCTGCGAAATGCACGATGCCTCGCAGAACACTGGATAACACTTCAAGGAAACGCTGCGGAAACCCCCGTTGCCGCAGCGCCCCTTTCTCTCACACACACGACCCCACCAGTTTCAGCAATGAATGATGCACGCGGCCTACTGCACCGCCCTCTCATTGCGTCCGCCTTTTCCACCCATTCCGTTTGCGACCTTCAGTACATGCCTACAAATGCCTTTGCTTTCGACTTCGCTTCGTTCACGCGCGCAGTTCGCGCACGAGCGCGGCCGTTTCTGCGCCGATGCTGCGAGCGTCTTGCGCGTCGCGCCTGCGTCGCGCATTCGCCGACGTGCGGATGCTCGTGACGCCGCTGGCAAAACACCTTGCGCGCGCTTCCGTCGGCGTGCAGCCAAACCGTTCCTTGAAAGCGCGATTGAACGTCGATTCGCTCATGAAGCCGACCGCACAGGCGATGGCGCCAATCAGATCGCGGGTGTGCATCGGCGATTCGAGGCGGCGCATGGCTTCATCGAGCCGGCGCGCGCGCACGTAGTCGGCCACGCCGCCCATCGGCTCGAAGAGCGCGTACAACGCCGTACGCGATACCTTCAATGTGTCCCGCAAGCGCGCCGGACCGAGATCGGGATCGGCGAGATTGCCTTCTATGTAACTGAGCGCCTGCGCCCGGACCATGGGCGTGAGGCGTGGGTCGCCGGACTCCTCGCGGCGCTCGGCGCGGCGCAGTACGCACGCGGCCAGGAAATCGAGCGTGGCTTCGCCGGCGACGCTCGATTCTTCGTCGTCCATCGATGCAGCCACGTTCGCGAGACTGCGCACGTGCGATGCAACCAGCCGTCCGATCGGGTCGGTGGCTTCCCATGACAAACCATGCATCCGCAGCAGTCCGCCGGTGCGCCGGTCGATTGCCTGGCGCGGAATCATCAGCGTCAGCATGGGCGCATCGCGGCTGATGCCTATGTTTTCGACCGCCAGGTCGCGCACGACCACGGAGCCGAGCGAGACTTCATGCGTATCGCGGCCGAACGTGGACAACAACCTGCCGTCGAGCAGGCAATGAACCAGGTAATGGTCCACGCCCGAGGTCGCGATCTTGCGCTTCGTGCGCTGGAACGCGACTTCACCGTGCGTGATGTGAGACGTGAGCAGCATGCCGCCTAGCGTCCAGCTTTCCTGGCTGGCCCTGAACGGAGTGACCGGCGTCTTCGGGCGCTGGATCTCGAACATGGCGTCGAGTCCCTCGCGCCAGATTTCCTCGGCATCGTTTTCCGCGAAATCGGCGCTGTCGAACTTGAGGATCAGTGGCATCGCTTTACTCTGCCTTTTTTATTAACCTGGCTGACTTTATATACCGGACCGGCAACAGTTTTGAAATAAAGCTGATTACCGGATGTTTCCTTTCGTTCAGGATGATTACCCGGTAACTCCGCACTTATTATCGGCTTTCGGCTGTAAAACTTTAGCGCGCGTTTAAAACGGCGGGATGACGAACGTGGAATCGAAAGTCACGCAAAAGCAGGCTGCAGCGCGCGCTGCAGGCTTTAAAAACCGAATCGAATCAAGATCCCGATAAAACCGGCATCCGATCGAAACTGCGCCGGACGAGATGCCATCGAACGCGTTCTTGCGATTCGTGATCGAGTTCTGTCAGAAAGCGCGTTTTCCCGGCAATAACGGCGCCCACCGGCACGCCATCACGATAAAGCACGCGATTACCCGGAATGGCGGGGACTTTCTCGCCCGGCAATAACGTTCCCGCGAGATTCAGCGGATCGACCGCGCTGATGGCGATCAGGCTGCCATCGGCGGGACGGTTGCGCATGTCGCGCAGAAGCGGCACGGCCTCGGGCAATGCAAATTGTTCACCCGACAAGCCGGCGACAAAACGGCCGCCGCGAATCTCGCCGCGCGCTTCCAGGCGGTGGAACACCCGCAGCAGGTCGCGCCACGGCGGCAGCCAGTCGGCCTCACGGTCGAGCAGACGCCAGAAGACGACGCCGTATCGGCGCAGCAGGGTCATCGCAATATGGTCGAGTGCCTCCGTCTTCTGCGCACCGTCCGTGCGTTGCAAGAGCGCCCAGCGCCCGGCATCGTCCATTCCGCCAATAAACATTCCCCCGCGCCGTGGCCGCCGCCCGAACGCGTTGCGTCGCGCCGCCGGCGCAAGCAATGCGCGCAGCCCCGCAAAGCTGTCCGCATTCACCCGTCCCAACGACACCAGTTCGCCCAGCGCCG
>NZ_CAXTGZ010000133.1:0-13060 GCF_964243625.1 uncultured Caballeronia sp. | reverse complement strand
GTTGCCGCCGGTCATGCCGCGCAGCGACGTGGTGAGCCATAACTGATCATAATTGCCGGCGCCCGAATCAAGGCAGACGACGAGGCTGACTTCTCCGAGCCGATCGCGCAGCGCGTCAACATATGGCAGCAGATCGTAGCTACCCGATTCTTCACACGTTTCGATGATGCCGACGCAACGCGGCCGTTCGATGCCTTGTGCATCGAGCGCGGCGATGGCGCTGATGGATGAGTACGTTGCGTAACCGTCGTCCGCGCCGCCGCGGCCGTACAGCTTGCCGTCTTCGAACTTGGGCGACCATGGGCCCAGGTCGCGGCGCCAGCCGTCGAACTCGGGTTGCTTGTCGAGATGGCCGTAGAGCACGATGGTGTCGCGGCTGTTCGAACGCGTGGCCGGCGCCTCGAAAAAGATCACGGGTGTGCGATCGGGCAAGCGGATTATTTCGACTTTCAGGCCACGCACCGGCTGACGTTCGGCCCATTGCGCGGCATCCGTAATCACACGCTCGATGAAACCGTTCTTCATCCAGTCGAGATCGAACATGGGGCTCTTTGCAGGCACCGCGATGTAATCGGTCAGCGCGGGCAGGATCTCGTCATCCCACTTGCGGTCGATGAATTCACGCAAAGCGTCACGGTCGATGCGCTGTGTTTCTTGTGTAAGGTCGTCTGAGATCATGACGGGCGTCCCGGCCGTTTAAAAACGAATGATAGCCGGGATTGGCGGCGCTTCGGGCGCGGAATTGCCCGTGGAACGAATGCGAACCGAACGCTGATATCAATGGGACCGCTTCCAGCAAAATCGGGCACAATCAGCTCCAATCAGGCGCGATCAGTCGAAAAAGCGCTACACGTCGCGTCCCGGTATGCTGAGGCCCCGTCCAGTCAGGACTCAGCAAAAAAGGAACACCACCATGTCCGTATCCATGTATCGCGCAAGCATTCCTGTATTCATCCGCGGTCTCGACGTACTCGTTTCACTGATCGCCAAAGCCGAAACCCACGCGAAGGAGAAAGGACTGGGAGACACCGACATCACGTCGACCCGGTTGATCGAAGACATGCTGCCGTTCACCGGACAGATCCAGCGCGCAAGCGATACATCGAAGCTTTCGGCGGCTCGTCTTTCAGGCGTCGAAGCGCCGAGTTTCGACGATACCGAAACGACCTTCGCCGAGTTGCGTGAACGCTTGACGAAAACGTTGGCGTATCTGAAAACCGTCGATCAATCGACGCTCGAAGGCAGCGAAACGCGCGAGGTCACGCTGAAGCAACGCGCTGGTGAAATAACGTTCAGCGGCAGCGACTACTTGTTTTTATTCGCGCTGCCAAACTTTTATTTCCACGTGGTTACCGCGTACGACATCCTGCGTCAGCTCGGCGTGCCGGTCGGGAAACTCGATTACCTGGGCGCGATGCAATCCGCCTGACCGGACTTCAGGTTCGCGCGGCGATCTGTTTCTGCCAGCTCGTCAGAATACGTCGCGCGAGCACGGCGTAGTCGCCGCCGAAATGGTGATCGCCACTCGTCTTGATCACTTCGATGCCCGTCCTGGTCAGCGCCGGGCATAACGTGTCTTCCTCGGCCTCGCCGTAGATGCACTGCACGATTCCCGGCGGCAGTTTCGCCAGTTCCGGGCGCACCTTGAACGCGTCCTTGCTTGCGGGCATGCCAAGCCAGCCGGTCACCCGGATCTGGAAATCGGCATCGGGTGCAAAGCCCATGAGCGAAACCATCGATACCTTCGCGCGCACCGCGTCGGGCAGACGGTTGTAGGCGAACGGCATCACGTCCGCGCCGAACGAGTAGCCAATCAGCGCGACGTGCTCCGAATGCCAGCGGGCGCTGTACGCCTGGATCACGCGTGCCAGATCGTGCGCGGTCTGCTCGGGCGTTTTCGCGCTCCAGAAATACCGCAAGCTGTCGATGCCAATCACCGATACCCCATCCTTCTGCAATGATTCCGCGACGGTTTTATCGAGATCGCGCCAGCCGCCGTCGCCGGAAATCACGATGGCAAGCAGGTTCGTCGGATGGGCGGCGGGCAGCTCGACCAGCGGCAGATCGGACACGTCTTCGTCGTGCATCGGCTCGATCTTCAGGTGCGGCACGGCGAGCGCCAGCAGCGCATCGGCTTTCGATGTGGCGGCGGGCTGCGTGGTTTTATCGAAGAAACCGGGCAGGCCTTTCGCGTGCGTGATGGTCGGATCGGGCGGGCACAGATTGAAACGCGAGTCGAGCTGCGCGTCGGGATTCAGCGCGAGCGCGCCCGCGACCGTGTTGTCCGGCGCCTGCGACAGGATCTTCGTGGCGAGTACGCCGCCCTGGCCGGAACCCATCAGGATCGGCGCGAAGTAACGGTCCGACTGCACTTCGCGTTCGAGCTGATGGCTGAGTGCTTCGGCATCGCCGACGAGGTTGTGGCAGCTTTCTTTCTCCGACGGCAGCTTCGCGGCGTAACGCGTGGTGTCGACGCCTACGACCATCGCGCCGTTTTTGGCGAGCGCATCGGCGGTCTGGGTGTCGGCGGGGGTCCAGGTTTTATCGGAGAAGAGCACGATAAAACCGCGCATCGGACCAGCAGGTTTCGTGAACTGCACATCGCCGTAACGGCCGCCGGGAATCGTGGCGGCATGGGCCGCTGAAACAGCAAACAATGAAACAAACGCAATCTTGCTGAAAAAATTCATGAACGCCAGCCTCCCGCCAGCAACGAGAGATCTGCAAGCGTGAAAAACACGCCCACCGAGCCGGATGCCGCGAGATAACGCGGCTCCCAGCGCGGCTGGAACTTGCTCTTGAAACCGCGCAAGCCCCGGAAATTGTAGAAACGTCCGCCAAAGCGCCAGACGAGACCGGCGAGCCGGTGCCATGGCGAGGCAAGCGGCGTCGGCTGCATGCCGGACAGCGGCGCGATGCCAAGACTCAGCGTCTGGTAACCGGCCTGCTTCAAATGCAGCGCAAGCTTGGTGAAGAGATATTCCATTGCATACGGCGATGCATCGGGCACATGGCGCATCACGCCGACCGTGGCTTCCGTATTCATGTCGGTGGTCATGAACGTGACGAACGCCACCGGCTTGCCTTGCTGGCGAACGAGCAACACGGATTGCGCCGCGAGGTAATCGTCGTTGAACGCCGCGACCGAAAAGCTTTTCTCACGTGCTTCGCGGCCGTTCAGCCAGGCATCGGACACTTCGCGCAGCATGGGCATGGCGTACGGCACCTGTGCGGAATCGATGACTTCGACATCGAAACCATCGCGCTCGCCACGCTTTAACGCATAACGCAAATGCGCGCGATGCGAGCCCTTCAAGTCGAAATCTTCCAGCACGACGTGCGCTTCCTCGCCGAGTTTCATCAGGGTGAGACCGGCATCGAGATAAAGCGGCAGGGCGTCCGCGCGAACCTGGTAAAACGCGGCGCGGCCGCCGTGCGCGTGCGCCATTTCAACGAACCGGCGGATCAGTTCCGCCCATTCGCGGCGCGGGCCGACCGGATCATGAAGCGCCGCCCAGGTGCGGCCGTGCTTTGCGTACATCAGGAAGGCTTCGCGCGATGAAGAGAAGAGGAAACTCTTGTCGCCCATCATCGCGAGGCCGGCGTCGCTGCGTTCCTGTGCGCGGAAAATGCGGGCGGCATCGAGGAGATCCTGCGCCGCGGGTTTTTCGAAACGGCCGGCGGCTGGACGCAACAATTGCCAGACGGCGAAGAGCGCTGCAAACAGGCCCGCCGCCAGCGTGGCGCGCAAGGCGCGGGGGGCGCGTTCATCGAAGGCGAATTGCCACCAGAGATCGCGGCTGTAGTTGATATCGCGGAAGGCGAACAACATGATCCAGACCGCCAGCACGATCACGATCCCCACCGACACCAGCCAGCTCGCCGTGAAGCGCTCCGAGAGCAGCGACGAACGCCGGTTGAAGCGGTCGCGCGTGGCCAGCAGCAGCACGATCAGCAGCGCGAGCACGCCGGTCTCGACAAACGCCAGCCCCTTCGCCAGCGACAGCGCCAGGTTGGCCACCGCGAGCGTGATTGCGAGCCACCATGCGGCGTCGAGCCGGCGCAGCAGCCCGCGCGCGACAAACAACAGCACCACGCCCAGCACGCTTCCGAGCAGTTGCGAGCTTTCCAGCACCCATAACGGCAACACGGCCTGCAGCACCGCGATGCGCTTGCCGAACGCGGGCGTCGCGCCCGAAATCACGAGCATGCCGCCCACCACGAACGTCACCACGCTCAGGAACAAGGGCGCGAGCTGCGACACATTCGATGGATTGAGGAACGTGAACCTGCCCTTCAGCGCGCGGCCTTCGAAACCGGCCAGCACGGCGGTCGCCACGATCAGCGGCAGGCCGAAGTAGATCGCGCGATAGGCAAGGAGCGCGGCCAGCATGGCCGGCGTATTGACGCTGCCGCCGAGCGCGAAGACCATCGCCGCCTCGAACACGCCTACGCCGCCGGGCGTATGGCCGATCAGACCCAGCAGCATGGCAGCCGAGAACACCGTCAGGAATTCGCCGAAACCGACCTGCGCATGCGGCAGCACGGCCCAGAGCGCGAGCGCGGCGGCGCAGACATCGAGGGCGGCAAGAATGAGTTGGGCAACCAGGTCGCGGCGCGACGGAACGGTGACGGCCAGCCACTTCCAGCGCGACTGCAGCGTTCGCGATGATTTGCCGCACAGCGCGATCATCACCGCAAAAACGGCCAGGATCGCGGCGCCGCTGAACCGGAGCAGTTCCGGCGAAGCGTGCAGCATGGCCGCGAGCGTATCCGCCGCGCACACCATGCCGATCGCCGTCATCAGCGCGAGCGCCAGCGCCAGCGTGACGCTGGTGAATACGGTCAGGCGGCCTACCTGCGCCGGCGTAATGCCCGACACGCCGTACACGCGGCAACGCACGGCGCCGCCTGTCAAAGCGCCGAAGCCGGTTGCGTTGCCAAGCGCCGACGCGACCGTCGCGCCGACCCACAGCACGGAATGCGGCACTTTGGCGTCGAGGTACCGGAGGCCTACGGCATCGCGGCCGACCAGCGCCGCGTAGCTCAGCGCGGTGGCAAGGAGCGCACCGGCCCACGCCTCGAAGGAGAGCGCGAGAAGCTGGTGAACGACCGTCTTATAGTTGACCGCGTGCGACAAGTGCTGGAAAACCACCAGCAGCAGCGCGCACACGACGAGCGCAAGGACCGGGGCGGTGAAACGCTGCAACCGCCACGACCGTGTTAAACGGAGCAGCGATTCCGGCTGAAGAACTGAACGAACGACATTTCTGCGAGACATGCGAATTACCGGACTTGCTCCAACGCTTTCCAGCCTTGCGGCCATGTAGCGTTCTTGTTGGTTCTTGGTTCTGATCGGCTGCGCGCCGGACCGTTGTCGCTCTTCCCCGCGCTCCCAGGTTTCATAAACCTGAACGGAACGTTACGGTTAGCAACGCCTGTATATCGGCGATGGTTGACTGGACTTAAGAAAAGTCGGCGATTCTATGCTTTTTATCCGCGGCGGGTTCCGTTATCGCGCGGTAAGCGCGGTTTGCCAAGCGGTTTGCCCAGCGGTTTCCGGCGCTTTCCGGGCGCTTTCTTTACGAGGAATCGGCCGAGCGGGTAGCATCTTGGCTCCAGTGCACGCCCCGGCGGTGCATCTATCATCGATAAAAAAGGTTCTACCGAATGAAAACGCCACGCCTTGCTGCCGCTCTTGCCTTGACCGTTACCGCCGCTGTGACGGCGCTCGCCCTGGGCGGCTGCGTGACGCAATACGATTCGCTCGTGAAGACCGTGCCGGTGGGTTCCGGGACGTCGCATCTCGCCGTGCTGCCATTCGCCGCATGCGTAAAGGCACATTGGGCCGCGCGGCCGCTTAAGACGGGCGAATACACGCCCAATGCCGACGGCGACGTCATCACCGTGCATGGCGCCAAAGGCGAGACCCTGCTGCTGATCGACGCAGAACCCTCGGCGAACGGCACGGGCTATACGATTTACGGCGATATCGTGGGCGCAGCGGTGTACGTGGCCGATGCCCACAAGTGCGACTGACCGGCCCTCGCGCTCAGCTCGCGCCGCCCTTCATATCGACATAAGCCTGGTGCGTGCCGACGATCCGTCCGATCAGGTACCCGTCGGACGCGCATGCATTCACGCGCTGGTCGCCGTTCCAGACAATCTTGTATTGCTCGTCCTGCAGACGGATGCCAGCAGGATCGAACTGGGCTTTCGGCGGCGTCGCGGGTTTGCCCGAGTCGCGCAGTTGCTCCATGAGCAGGCGGTTCCATGTGTACGCGTAGCCATACTCGACGCCATCGGCAAACGCGTCGAGATCGCAGACCTGCTTGGGCGGCGTGATCGAAACCTCGGTCTTGTAACCGCTGGGACCGCCGACATCGATGCGTTGGACGCCCGGCGCGCCCGACGCCCCGGCTGCGATCGCCTCGGCGGAACGATTACGCGACTGTGGTTTGGATTGAGCCGCGACGACAGCCGCCGAGGCCGCGCTGGGGAGCGCGGTTGCGGCGTTTTCGGCGGGAGGAACGGGCGCACAGGCGCTCAGAAGAAGTATCGATGCGGCGAAAAAGGCGCCAGATGCACGTACGCCCGCAAATTTGAAATGGGTGTTGAAAATCACGCTTTAGCTGTCCGTCTCAAAATAAACCGGACCCTACCTTAACATTTTGAGACGGCGGGGGAGATTGTGCCGGGTTTTGACGCGGTCCTGAGGCGAGCGGTTCCGAAAAAACAAGGGCCGCTCCGGTTGATGACCCGGAACGGCCCTGACGGTCAGACCCGCACGACGGCGGGCTGGCTCAAGCGATCTTCAACGGATGCTCGCTCAGATAAACCCGCAGCGCGTTGTTCATGCGCGTCTGCCAGCCATCGCCCGTTGCGCGAAACGCTGCGATCACATCCGCGTCGTAACGGACGCTGACCTGCTCCTTCGGATGCTCTTTTGGCGGCCGCCCCATGCGGCGTTCTGCCATGTATTCGGGAAACGGGCGCAGCGCCTTGAATTCCTCGGCCGACAATTCATACGTGTCGGGATCGGCGGCGATACCGCGGTTGATTGCAGCCTCTTCTTCCGGCGTATTCCGGATCAATTTAACTTTGCTCATGGTCCTTGATCTCCCTGTTGTTCGCCCGGCGAAGGCTGATGACTCGAATGGCGCCGTCGCGCGGCGTGAATACCACGCAGTGAAGACGGCTCTCCAGCGGCCCGTACCCGACAAGCCGCTCTTCGCGATAGTCCCGCCGCGTATCCGCTTGAATACGCAGAGCATTCCAGTCGAGGCCCCCGGCGTCGGCTAGCGACAATCCATGCTTGCGCTGATTCGACGCGTCCTTTTCCAAATCAAACATCACGTACTGTTTCATTTATTGTAGATGCAAAAAGTCTGAAAGACAAGGTTGTTGCCGATGCGTGCGCCGCGCGATGGCAAAAAAAAACCGTTCCACGATGTGCGGAACGGTTCTCTATAACTTGCAGGCCAACTGTACCCGGTCGATGCTTTTGCCTGTCAAGCCCCTTCTTCCAGTACCAGCAGATTCTCGTGCGAAAAGCCCAGCGCCACGGGCTGCCCTCGTTCGGGCAAGCGTCGATTCGGGTCGTTGAAGACATCGAGTGAAATCACGGACTGGTCCACGCGCGTCCTGATGCGCACCACCGCGCCGAGGAAGTTCACCTCTTCCACGGTGGCCGCAAGCGTGTTGCGCCCGTTTGCCGGCGCTTCGAGCACGATGGCTTCGGGGCGCACGGCAAGCATGCGCTGCTTGCCGGTATCGCTGGAACTCAATGCATGCGAGGTCCGCAATTCCTGTCCGCCGACCACGATCCGGCCGCTCGCCGGGTCGACTACCTGCCCCGACAGCAGATTCAGCGTGCCGACAAACGACGCCACGAAGCGCGTGCGCGGAAAGTTATAGATCTCCGATGGCGTGCCGATCTGCTCGACCCGTCCTTCGTTCATGACGACGATCCGGTCCGATATCGACAGTGCCTCTTCCTGATCGTGCGTGACGAATATCGATGTAATGCCAAGCTCGCGCTGCAGGCTGCGAATATCCTCACGCAGTGAGACGCGGATCTTGGCGTCGAGCGCGGAAAGCGGTTCGTCGAGCAACAGCACTTGCGGCTTGTTTGCGAGCGCCCGGGCAAGCGCCACGCGTTGCTGCTGGCCACCCGACAACTGCCACGGATATCGGTCCGCCAGCTTCGGCAACTTGATGAGCGCGAGCATCTCCTCCACGCGCGACTTGATCTCGGCTTGCGGGCGGCGCAAGACCTTCAGCCCGAACCCTATGTTGTCTGCCACCGTCATGTTCGGAAACAGCGCGTACGACTGGAACACCATGCCGACCTTGCGTTGCCGCGTGCGCAGGTAAGTGACGTCGCGGCCGCCGAGCTTGATCGTGCCTCGTGTCGGTGTTTCGAAGCCTGCGATCATGCGCAGCACCGTGGTCTTGCCGCAGCCCGACGGGCCAAGAAACGTGATGAACTCACCGCGCTCGATCTGCATGTCGAACTGATGCAGCACCGTGTTCGTGCCGAACGTCTTGCTGAGGTTTTCGATCTCGAGAAGTGCCATGACAAACCGACCTTTTAAGTTTTTTGTCCGGCGATGGAACGCGCCGAGCCGAAGACCTGGATAAGCCCCATCGAGGCCCACGTAATGGCAAACGCGATGATTGCAAGCGCGGATGGTTCATACGCGCGATTGGCGCCGATCAATTGCAGATAGGGACCGAACGCCGGACGATTCAGCAGGCTCGCGAGCGTGAATTCGCCGATGACCACCGCGAACGTCAGGAACGCGCCCGACAAGATTCCCGAGCGCACGTTCGGGAAGATGATCTTGAAGAGGATGGTGGGCCAGGTCGCACCGAGACATTCGGCGGCTTCGGTCAAAGAGCGGACATCGACGGCGCGCAGGCCAGCGTCGACGGAGCGGTACATGTAGGGCAAACACAGCGTGACGTATCCGCAAATCAGCAGGAAATCGGTTGCGCGTTCATTGCCGGTCAGCGGCAAGAAAGAACTGCTGTTGTAGACATGCAGGTAACCAAACACGATCACGATGGCCGGGATCACCAGCGGCAACAAGGTGATGAACTCGATCAGCGGACGCAGCTTCGGCAAGCGCAACTGAACCCAGTAAGCGGTCGGAACCACGAGCAGCACGCCGAGCACGATCGCAAACACGCCCATCAGGATGGAGTATCCGAACGATGCCTGGAAATGCGGGTCGGTAAGCACGACGCGGTAGGCGTCGAAGCTATATTCGTTGCGGCGCATCTTCAGGCTGAACTCGATGGTCGCCAGCAGCGGCAGCAGGAAATACGCCGCGCCGATAACCATCGCGATCCACGCGCCCGCCCGGGTCTGCGCACGTACCTTGTTGTCGGGCGTGAGAGTGACTGTGGCGGCAGTGCTCATCGACGACCCCTTTCAGCGCGCGAGCGCAGCCAGATATACCCGCCGTTGGACAAGCCGGTGACCAGCACCATGCCGAGCGCAAGTGCGTAACCGAGGTTCTCGTTGTGCAGCACGTCGCCGCGAATCTGCGCATACAGCACGATCGGCACGATATTGAGCGAGCTTCCGGTCAACGCATAAGCGGTTGCGACCGCGCCGAACGCATTGGCGAACAACAGCAGCGTGGCGCCCAGCACGCTCGGCCAGAGCACGGGCAACGCCACGTACATCCAGTAATGGTAAGCACTGCCGCCAAGACAATCGCACGCCTCGCGCCATTCGCGCTTGAGGCCATCAAGTGCGGGGGTGATGATCAGAACCATCAGGGGAATCTGGAAATACAGATAGGTCAGCGTCAGGCCGGTGAAACTCAGGATGCTGAAGCCCGTGGAATAAAGGTTGATGCCCACGTACTTTTTCAGCAGCACCGTAACCAGTCCAACGCGTCCCAACGTGCAGATGAATGCAAACGCGAGCGGCACGCCCGCGAAGTTCGACGCCACGCCGGAGAACGTCATCAACGTGGGACGAATCCATACGGGCAACTTACCCTGCACCGCAGCCCATGCAAGCAGGAGCCCGAGAAAACCGCCACCCAACGCCGACGCCGCGCTGACCTTGAAGCTGATCCAGTAGGCGTCGAGTACGCTGGGTTGCAGCAGCTCGCGGAAGTTGGCGAGCGTGAAATGCCCCTGCGCGTCCTGGAACGCGCCGACCATCAGCCACGCAGTGGGCAGCAGCAGGAACAAGACTGCGAATGCGAAAAACGGCAGGACGCCAAGATAGTTCCACGCCGGCGACACACGTCGCGCTGCTTTCATGCCGGGACCCAGCGAGGGGTCCTCTTGCACGGACATGGGCGCGGCGATCTTCGATGAAGTGCTCATGATGTCGCTCTGAACTGACAGGCCGCGCCGAGAAGACCATCCGAAGCGCGAACCGGAAGGACGGCCGGAACTCAGGTTGAACCCGAGGTCCGGAAGCGCCCGTGCATTGCATTACTTCACGTTGGCGCCGACCACCTGGTCCCACTGCTTCGTGATGAGCGCTTTCGAAGCATTCTGCTCGTCGAGCGTCGGAAACACGACGTTTTTGTAAGCCGATGGCGGCGGCAGCTTGGCAAGCAGCGCAGCCGGAATCTTCTTGTTGGCTTCGAGATCCTTGAAGCGGATCGGGTGGCAATAACCGGTGAGCCAGCCAAGCTGACCTTCATCGGAATAAAGGTATTCCATCCACAGCTTCGCTGCGTTCGGATGCGGTGCGTAGGCGCTGATCCCTTGCACATACACGCCCGCGACCACGCCTGTCTTCGGGACGACAACCGCGACCTTCGGATTGCCCTTCAAGGTATCGCGATCCGCCAGGGCGTTGTAGTCCCAGCGCACGATGATCGGCGTCGTGCCCTGCGCCAGCGACGCCGCCTTGCCGATAACCGGCACGAAGTTGCCGTTCTTGTTCATGCTGCCGAAGTAGCTCAAGCCTGCGGCGCCGGCCTTCGATGCATCGCCCTTCGCTTGCGACAATCCCGCTGCGTAGACGGCCTGGATCGCCTGGTTCGCCGAACGAGGATCGCCCGCGAGTGCAACGGCATTCTTGTAGTCCGACTTGAGCAGGTCCGGCCAGTCGGCGGGAACCTTGTCCATCATGTCGGTATTCACTTCAAACGAGAGTACGCCGTAATAGTCGCCGTACCAGTAGCCGTCCTTCTCCTTGGCCGAATCAGGAATCGATGCCCAGGTCGACACCTTGTAAGGCTGCAGCAAGCCGGCGGCTTGCGCGGTCGGTCCAAACGACAGACCCACGTCGATCACGTCGGGCGCTTGCGGCCCCGTGTTGCCCTTGTTCGCCTTGATGGCTTCGACTTCATCGCCTGAACCCGCATCGGGATTCAGCTCGTTGACCTGGATGCCGTACTTCGCCTTGAAGCCCGCGATCACCGCGCCATAACCGCACCAGTCGTGCGGCAACGCGATCGTCGTCAACTGCCCTTCTTTCTTCGCTGCCTCGATCAACGCCGCCGGCGGCGCCGCCACGGCATGGCCCGCGAGCGCGGTGAGCGTGGCGATGGCCGCCGTGATGGATGCCTTGGCCGATGTCCTGCGAAAGGTCGAAGTCACTCGCAACCCGTCTTGATTCATGGTGTTTCCATCCTCTGCCTGACGTGCTTCGTTTTTGGAATGTTGCTGCAGCGTACCTGCTGCCTGAATCCGAAACTTGTTTGAATGCGCACACATTTGGCGCGCACGCGACTCTGGCGGCCAAATATTTAAGAACTATGACGACGGCTAAAAAGACAGTGATTCGAGACTGATTTCAGCACCGCAGGAAAACGCCTGGAGCGATCTGCAAGTGTGACGAAGAGACTAAGTTCAAATACCCAAATTCGCAAGTATCCAAAAAAATGCAACCTGAAAGTCATCGGTTCTTGTTAATCTTTCGGTTGGAGAGATGGGGGAAACCTTCTAGAAACAGCTCATTGATATTGGCGACATGCGGATGACACACGTTTTGTGGTCGCATGCCAGGGCACACGGCAATGTGCCCGACTTCAACGCTCAAGGAACGCCGCATGTGGCAGGAAGATCGTCATCAGAGAATTCGAGCGCTGCTTGCAACGCTCGAGCGCGTATCGACCGAGCGCATCATGGCCGAGCTCGGCGTGTCGCGCGAGACGGTCAGGCGCGACCTGGTGGATCTGGAAGCGCTGGGTGAATTGAGGCGCGTGCACGGCGGCGTCACGCGGCCTGCTGACGAAGCGCCCATTGCCGAGCGCAGCCACACGCACGTCAAATCCAAGAACGCGATTGCGCGCGCGGCTACGGCGCTGGTCAGCAGCGGTCAGACGCTGTTCATAGATGCCGGCACGACTACCGCAATCCTTGCGGAAGAACTCGCAAAACTCGCCAACCTGACCATCATCACGAACTCTATCGACGTCGCGCAGAAGATGCGTTCGACCAGCGAAAAGACCGAGACGAGCAACGAGATCATCCTGCTCGGCGGCTCCCTCAGCGACCGTGCGTTCGCGACAGTGGGCGGCACGACGGTCGCCGAGATCATTCGATACCGCGCCGATATTGCGCTGCTTTCGCCGGTTGCGATCGATCATCGGCATGGCGCGACCAACTTCGATCACGCCGAGACCGAAGTCGCGCGCGCGATGGTCGCGCATGCCGATCGCGTGGTGATCCTGGCCGACTACAGCAAGATTGGCCAATGCAGCCGGATCGCGTTTTGCCCGATCAGCCGGGTAGATACCCTGATCACCAACAAGAAAGGCGCCGAAGGTCCCGCGCTGCTTTCATTGCGCAAGAAGCTGCCGCAAGTGATCCTTGCCTAGACGCTGTCGTTGCCATACGTTGCATCGAGTACGCGGCGTCGCAGCCGCGTCTCCCGCAAGGCGCCGGCGGCATCGAGTACCGGATAGGCCGTGGAGCAGAAGAGCGAGTTGAGCCGCTTCAGATCGCTGATGATGTCCAGGTGCAAGGCACTCGTTTCGATACTCCGGGCGCTCTGTCCCGCCAACCGGTCAAGATGCGCGTACGAATAGCTTCGCTCCAGGTCACGAAAGCGTTCTTTCTCCGCGAGCAGGCG